>NZ_JBHSFK010000025.1:0-178264 GCF_042653945.1 Streptomyces vulcanius
CGCCACCTTTCCCCTGGAGGACGCGGGCAAGGCATTCGCCGCCTCCCTCGACCCCGAACACGTCAAGGTCCTCGTCACCATGACAGCCCCCTGACCCGGCCGCGCCTGAGCACATGGCACCTTCCCCCGGAGACGCTTTCAGGACTGGTGCCGTGCTGACTCCGCTCTGATCAGCATCCGATCGGCGGGGCTCGTTCTTGCTGACAGCCGACCCGGAGCCCGCCCTCGGCCGAAAAGCTGGGGGCGGTGCCGTATGCGCCGCGTGAGAGTGGCCTCTTGGCTCAAGGGCCACCCGCTCGCGACGGGAGATTTCGCACGGACTGCACACTTCATGCAAGGAGGACGTGATGGCTCTGACGCCGCCCCCGTTCGACCGCGAGGCCGCCGCCGCTCTCGCCGTGTTCGATGGGTCGTTCCCGCCGTTCACGTCCGACACGATCACCGAACACCGTCAACCAGGGCTCGCGCAGGTCGTGAGCGACGAACAGTTGGGCCGTGACGGATTCTTCACTGTCGAGGACCGGACGGTGCCGGGTCCCGAAGGTGCCCCCGACATATCGCTGCTGATCTGTCGCCCCACCACGTCCGCCTCTCCGCTGCCAGTCGTCTTCTACATCCACGGTGGCGGGATGGTCATGGGGGACAACAGGAGCACCCTGGACGTGGTCCTGGACTGGGCACAGGAGCTGGACGCCGTCGTGGTGTCCGTGGAGTACCGGCTCGCTCCCGAACACCCGCACCCCGCCCCGATCGAAGACGTGTACGCCGGGCTGCTGTGGACAGCCGAGCACGCCGACGAGATCGGCGGTGACGCCGAGCGGATCGTCGTCGCGGGCGTCAGCGCAGGCGGCGGTCTGGCGGCCGCGCTGGCGCTCCTCACCCGCGACCGCAAGGGTCCCCGGCCGATCGGCCAGGTGTTGATGTCCCCGATGCTCGACGACCGCAACGACACCCCGTCCGCACACCAGATGGCAGGACTCGACCTCTGGGACCGCGCCGCCAACGAAACCGGCTGGAACGCGCTGCTCGGTGCGCGGCGCGGTGCGGCGGACGTGTCTCCGTACGCCGCACCGGCCCGGGCCGAGGACCTGTCAGGGCTGCCCCCGGCCTTCCTGGACGTCGGCTCCGCGGAGACCTTCCGTGACGAGGCCGTCACGTACGCCTCCCGCATCTGGCAGGCCGGCGGCGTCGGAGAACTCCACGTCTGGCCCGGCGGCTTCCACGGCTTCGAATTCAACGCCCCGCAGGCAGCGATCTCCGTCGCCACCCGCGCCGCACGCGTCCAGTGGCTGCGCAGGCTACTTGTGGAGTGACGGCGCAGCGTGCGGGCGGCCGGGCAAGGCAACGGGCCGTACTGCAAACGCTGTTGCCGCAGAGGTAGGGCCGTATGACCACGTGCACGAGTTGTTCCGCCGAGGGCAGCGGCCTACTCGGAGCTGTTTCGCCGCGTCATACCTCTCCCGGGCCTTCCGCATCTCGTCCATCCGCTCGTCGCTCCACAGGGCCAGTGCGCGCCCCTGTTCGGCGGCCTCGCGGCCGAGATCCGTTCAGCAGGTACGCGACGTGGCGCGGGATCACCGGCCTGGCCTTGTGGTTGACCGGACCGTCCCGCTCAAGGTTCCGCAGCGTCTGCCCGAGCATCGTCTGCAGAGCAGCCGCGGTGGTGGTGAGCGGGCGCTTGGCCGTGCCGTCGGGGCGGATCGCCGGCTACTTCATCTGGAAACCCGAGGGCCCGCGCACTGCGGCGGCGGCGAGCTCCTTGACCTGGGCAGTGGGCACGGGCACGCCGGGCGCCTCCTTGATCCAGGCCACGAAGTCCTTGGGAGCGAGGCCGGACGGCGGCTGTCCCACGTACGGGACGGCGAACAGCGGGGTGTTGGGTTCGCAGCGCCAGCTGTCGGCCAGCGTGCCGAGGTCCACGGCGTCGAAGCCGAGCATGTCCAGCAGGCCGGCCACCTCTTGCTTTGCGTCCGGGTCGTCGCCGAACAGCGGCAGCGCGCTGCGGCTGGGGGCTCAGGCCGGGAGCGACAGGTCCACCAGCTGCTTCATGCCGATGCACTGCAATGCCTTCACCACCTGGGCACCTGCGAGGTGGCGCTGCACCAGTTCACTGGAGGTCATCTTGTTGCTGTCGAGCTCCGGGATCCTCCAGCCGGGCCTCGGTGCGTAGTTCATCGGGTCGATCACGGTCTTGCCGGCGAGCTCCGCCCGGGGCAGCTGCTCGTGGGCGGCCAGCGGCACGGACGCGATGACCAGGTCACCGGCGCTCGCTGCTTCGGCCGGGGTGGCCGCGTGGGCCCGCTCGCCGAGCTCGGCGACGAGACCGGCCAGCGTCTCGGGGCCGCGCGAGTTGCTCAGGACGACGTTCAGGCCGGCGTCGACGGCGCGACGGGCAACCGCGAGGCCGACGGCGCCGGTGCCGATGACGCCGAGGGTTGTGGTGCTCATTTCTGTTTGTTCTCCGTTCGGATTTCCCGCGTTGCGGCACTCGGTGGGAATGGCCGATCCGGCGGGCTCGTACTCATCACAGATGGGCTGACCTGCGCGAACAATGAGAGGCCTTCGCGGTGGCGGCCCGAGTGTGGGTGATCGCCGGAGAACCGGCGGGCCGTCCTGCGGATTGGGGCGGCGTCCTGTGTCACGGCACGATCGCCGTGGCCGTCTTTCCCGCCGCATTGATGCGGGCCTGCACGTCGTCCGGTGGACCTGAACTTGTCCGAAAGCTCCTGCACCGGAGCCGCTGTCAGGCGTAGACGAGCTCGGCCTGCCACTGGTCCTTCGGCTGGTGGTGCAGGTCGAGATAGGCCGCGGCCAGGGCTTCGGGGGCGAAGCGCGGGTCCTCCCCTCCGATCATGCCGGCAACGGTCACCGTGGAGGCGTGCACGCCCGAGTCGCGCTGGTCGTCGTGGAGGGCCTGGACGTAGGCGCGCAGTGCGGCCTTGCCGACCGACAGCGTGGTGTATTCGGGTGAGGGGTGGAGGGCGAATCCGCCGCCGGTGAAGAGCAGACTGCCCCGGCCGTCCCGTAGGAGGGGAAGGACCGTCCGGGCGGCGACTACGGCACCGGTGACGTTCACCGCGAGGGTCTGCGCCCATGCCGTGGCGTCCAGCCCCGTGGGTGTGTCGGTCTTCAGTACGGCTGCGTTGTAGACGAGTATCTCCGGCGCGCCGAGGTCGTTCACAGCCTGCCTGAGTGCGGCCTGCAGGGCTTCGGGGTTACCGGCGTCGGCTTGGTAGGCGCCGGCGGTGAAGCCCTGGCCGGTCAGCTCGGCGGCGTATTTGTCCAGGCGTTCCGCGTCGCGGCCGAAGAGTGCGACCGGGTGACCGTCACGTGCGAAAGCCTCCGCGAGCGCCAGGCCGAGGCCGGGGCCGACACCGATGATGAGGGCGGTTCCTTTGCTCATTTTTCTGCTCTTCTCCTCGTCGGTCATGTCTGCTTGTCGCATCCGACCTCGTGCCGTACGACCAGCCCGCTGTCGGCCGGCATGTTAGTCTCCAGGTGTTGACTATAGGGTCGGGATCATCGTTAGTCAACGACTGGGGACTAAGGAGTGGCATGGCAGGCAGGCGACCTCGGAACATCGAAGCGACGCGTACCGCGATCCTCGAAGCGGCGCGGCGGCTCTTCACCGAGCATGGCTACGGCGGGGTCGGCGTCCGCGAGATCGCCGAGAGTGCCCAAGCGGACAAGGCGCTGATCACGCGTTACTTCGGATCCAAGGCAGGACTCTTCGCCGAGGCCGTGCCCGCGACGTTCGCTCCCGGCGCTCTGATCGAGGGCGACCGAGCCGACTTCGGGCGGCGGATCGCGACACACATCGTCGAATACAGCGCCGCCCTCGACTTCGATCCGATGGCCGCCACGATCCGGTCCCTTCCGGACCGGGACGCTTCCGAGCAGCTGCGTGCCGGCTTCGAGGAAAAGTACATCGCACCGCTCGCCGAGTGGATCGGTGCCGACGACGCTCCCCGCAGAGCGGCTTTGCTCGTCGCTCAGATGATGGGCATGACCATCGCGGTCAACGTGCTGTCCCTGACCCCTCTGACCGACCTAGGGAAGGACGAACTCATCGATCTCCTGGCCCCGATCTTCCAGTCGGTGGTGGAAGGAACCGGGTAGCAGCCGCTCCCATGACCGCCTGATGGCGCGGGTTCCATCCGTGGTCCCCTGGCGGCGTCCAGCGGGGCCGCCGCGAAAGGACCTGTGATTCCGTGACGCAGAACTCAGCCGGGAGGGCTTTGTGCGGATAGGGGAGGTCGCGTCACGCGCCCTGGTTTCAGGTTCACTTGTTCGGCCGCTGCCTGTCGGCGGAGTGCTTCTCCTCGAACTCGATGGGGCTGAGGTGGCCGAGTCCGTCGGGAGTCGCTGCGGGTGGCGGACGAGTTGGACCCCGTACGGTCGCCTTTCCGGCGGGCTCCGCGGGCATCTGCGGATGGACGACGCGGCGCGGATCGTGGTGGAGACGATGCGGGCGGCGAGGACGTCGGTCGAGGAGGTCAGGTTCGTCCTCTTCGACGAGCAGGCGTACGACGCGTTCACCCGGCAGGTCCGCTGACGACGGGCGGGGAATTCGGTCGCGCCCCGCGAGGTGAGCCGTTAGGTTCCGTCCGGGCACCGTGAGGTGCGGGACGCGACCACGAGGGGGAGTCGGGCATGGACACCGAAGCGGCGCGGACCGATCGCCTGGGCCTGCTGCTCGAGCAGTTCGACAAGGCCAGGGAGATGGCCCAGGTGCGGCTGACGGGGCTCGGCGACGAGGAGTACCTGTGGGATCCGGTGCCCGGCTGCTGGTCGCTCCGGCGCCGGGGCGAGGCGGTGACACCCAGGGCGTTCGGGCCGGGCGAGTGGGTGCTCGACCTGGGCGCCCCGGACATCCCGGCGAGCGAGTACACCGAGGTCGCCCGGCAGGCCGCCGACGGCATGACCGTCGCAAAGATCGCCGAGGACTGGAGCGTGAGCGTCGAGCGGGTCGAGCAGGTCCTCGCCCACACCGGCCCGCCGGAGCCCGACGTCACGCCGGTCACGACCATCGCGTGGCGGCTGGGACACCTGCACTTCGAGTTCGCGGGCGGCTGGGAGTGGGCCTTCGGTGAGAAGCGGCAGGACCCGAAGCTGATGGTCGACTTCACCCCCTCCGCCGCCTTGACCCTGGACCGGTTCTGGACGGTGATCGACCGCTGGCGCGACAGCATCGGTGCCGTCACCGAGGAGCAGCTCGACACGGTCGGCTTCTCGCAGTACCCCTACGGCTCCGACCCCGACGACCCGTTCATCAACGTACTCGCCGGGGCCAACCTCGAATTCATCCACCACATGGCCGAGATCGCGTTGCTCCGCGACCTGTACCGGGCGGGTCAGGGCGCCTTCCAGAGGGTCAACCCGGTGACGTAGTCGCGTGCCTTGGAGCCCGACGCGTTCTGCTGGACGACGACGTCCTTGATCTCGAGCATCGCCAGGTTGCCCTCGTCGGTGACGGTGCAGAGCAGCGTGCCCTTGGTCAGCTCCTCGCCCTGGACGTCGTCGGAGAGCTCGGAGGGCAGCGCGTCGGTCGCCGCGCCCTCGGCGCACTGCTCGGGGGTGGCGCCCGCGCTCTTTCCCGTGGTCGTCACGAAGTGCAGTGGGTGGGTGGTGCCCCACTCCGCGTACTGCAGTTCGGCCCCGGTCGTCGAACTGGAGGCGTGCGTGTCGATCGCCGGCGCGTCCAGGTCGACGTTCGTGTACGAGCTGGCGCCCGAGGTGAACTGGGCGCGCAGAGTGAGCGGCTTGTCCTTGAAGATCTCCGTGTAGCCGGCCGACGCCCCGGTCGGGGTGGGTGACTCGGCCGCGCTCGACGCGGTGTCCGTCGGCGCCGAGGACTTCACGGGTGCCGACGAGGAGCCGGACTGTTGCGCGTCGCTGTCCTTGTCGTCGTCGCGCGTGAAGACCCAGGCGGCTGCCGCGACCACCACCACGGCCAGCGCGGCGGCGCCGACGGCCAGCGGGGTCCGGCTCCGGGGGCGGGCCGGTGCCGCGGCCGGGGGCGGCGCTCCCTGAAAGGACGGGGACGGAGACGGGGACGGGGTGGCGGGTCCGGTGGGCGGCTGTGGCGGCTCGGCGGGGCGGGAAGGCTGGGTGGGCGTGTATCCGGCGGGCGCAGCCGTGCCCGGCGGCACGGTGTCGGCCGCGGCACCGGAGGGCGAGTTGCCCGCGGCACCGGAGGGCGAGCTGACCGCGGCACCTGAAGGCGAGAAGGCCGCCGCACCGGAGGGCGAGTTGACCGCCGCACCTGAAGGCGAGAAGCCCGCCGCATCGGGAGGCGGGACGACCGCCGCACCGGGAGGCACGGTCGCCGCGAGTGCCGGGGAGTCGTCCGAAGGGTCCGGACCCGGCTCGGACTCGGCCCGCTCGCGGGCGAGTCGCTCCCGGCCGGCGATGTCCGCCGCGACCGGCGCGGGCAGCCAGCCGGTGAAGTCCCGCAGCGGGCGTTCGACCGACTCCTGGCACAGCTCGGCCAGTTCGGAGGGCGTGGGGCGGGCCGCGGGGTCGGCCGCCAGCGTGCGTTCCAGGACGGTACGCAGCGGCTCGGGATACGCCGACAGATCCGGCGGGCGGAACTCGGTGTTGGCGATCCTGGTGGCCAGGGTGATGGCCCCGTGGTCGCCGTAGGGATGGCGGCCGGTCGCGGCCACGGCGGCGATCAGGCCGAGCGAGAAGACATCGGTCGCCGGGGTGAGGTCCTGGCCGCCCGCGTGCTCCGGCGACATGAACTGCGGCGTGCCGATGAGCCCGCCGCTGCGGGTGAGCTGGGTGGCGTCGGCGGCCCGCGCGATACCGAAGTCGATGATCCAGGGGCCGTCGGAGGAGACGAGGACGTTGCTCGGCTTCAGGTCCCGGTGGATGACGCCGGCCCGGTGCACGGCGTGCAGCGCCTCCGCCGCGCAGCCGGTCAGCTGGAGCACCGTCGGCAGCGGAAGCGTCCCGTGCCGGGCGAGGACCTGGTCCAGGGCGAGGCCGGGGACGTAGGCGGTGGCCAGCCAGGGCTGGGATCCGGTGGTGTCGTGGTCGACGACGGGGACGATGTGGTAGCCCTGCACCCGGCGGGCGGAGGTCGCCTCCTGCTCGAAACGGCGCCGGAACTCCTCGTCCAGGGCGTACTCCCGGCGGATCACCTTCAGGGCGACCGGCTGGTTGCCGCGCGTCCGCGAGAGGTAGACGCTGCCCATGCCGCCCTCGCCGATCCTGGCGAGGAGCCGGTAACCGGCCACCTCCCGCGGGTCGTCGGGGCCCAGCGGTCTCAACTGGTCACCTGTTCCAGCGTCGTTCAAGATGTCGACCTCCCCCTCGCCGGCGCGATCGTACCCGGGCAACCCGGTCAGCGGGAAGCATCCGAGGAGATCGCAGGAGATCGCAGGAGATCAAGGGAAAACGGTACAGTCGGCTGTACAAGTGCCCTGCGGTCAGGCCCCTTTCGAAGGACAGCGAGGCGCGCATGGAACACCATCTGGCCGTGTCGGCGGAGCGCGCCGACTATCTGCTGGAGCTCTCCAACGTCGTACGCCAGACGTCCATCGGCCCCCGGGGACCCCGGTCCCTGCGCCGGCTCGGGCTCGTCCTGCGGGCCCTGATGGACCTCACCGGGGATCCCGACGTCTCCGTCTACCTGGTCGCCGACACCAGCCTGCTGGGCGGACAGCGGGAGTTCGGGGACCCGGCCGAGGTCCGCCGGCTGCGCGGGTGGGTCGCCGGCGGGCTGGTCGAGGAGGTGGACGACGCGGACGAACGGATCCTGGACCTGGCCCGGATGACCGGCACCCGGGTCGTCACCGGCGACCAGTACGTCGACCACCGCCTCCAGCACCCGTGGATCCAGGGAAACACCTGGCAGTTCCTCAGACCCGAGGCCCGCCCCGACGGGTCCGTCACCGTCGTACCCATGGACATGGGGGTGCGCACGGAGGCCGAGATCTCCCACCGCATGGAACTCTCCGCCCTCAAGAAGCAGGGCCTGCTCGGTCCCTCGCGGACTCCGCTGACCGAGGTCATCATGCGGGCCTGGCGCTGCCCGGAACCCCGTTGCGGGCTCTACGACCTCCACCGGGGCGAGCGTGTCCTGCTGCCCAGGATGCGGCGCGGCGCGCCCACCTGTGAGCTGCACGGCGTCCCCCTGGCCGACGAGGGCCCCCGGCCGGCCGCCGCCCAGCTCAAGGTCGTCATCGGCGGAGCCTGCGTGGCCCGGTACACCCTCGACGAGGGCTCCGAGGCAAACGTCGGACGGTTCCCCGGCCCGGCGGGCATCGCCCTGCACGGTCTGCTGTCCCCGGAGGTCGCCGGGCGGGTCAGCCGCAGGCATGTGGCGGTCTGCGCGCGCGGCGGGACGGTCCTGGTCCGTGACGTCAGCAGCTACGGGACCCGGATGCGCGGCGCCGGCCGCAGGGGCGTGCCCGGCCGCTGGGAGACGCTGCCGCCGGGCACCGACCGGCCCTTCCGCCCCGGCGACGAGGTCGAACTCACCCCCGGTGTCGTCCTCACCCGCAGCGGCCGGCGCTTCCCCGCCGAACTCGCCGACGCCTGGCGTACCGTGGCCGCTCCGACGGCGCCTGTCCCGGCCGCCGCCGAGGCACCCACCCGACGGGCCTGACGGCGCCACATCCGGCGGAAACCGGACTGCTTCACCCGGGCAGGTGATCAGTAAGCTGAGCGGTATGCGCACCGTGGCACGAGTAACCGCGGCTTCGCACGTCCTGGTCGTCGTGGGCGACGCGGCGACGGCCGAGGCCCTCTCGGTGGCCCTCGATCTCGCCGGTTGCCGGACCACGACGGCGAACGGGGGAGCCGAGGCCGCGGCCCGGCTCACCGAGCGCCCCTTCGACCTCGTCGTCCTGGACGTGCTGCTCCCGGATCTGCACCTCCTGAGACGCCCTCCCGGACAGGCCGTTGCGGGCATGCCGGCCGTACTCCTGCTCGCGGAGGGCGAGTTGCTCGGCACCATGGTTCCGCCGGACCCCCGGGCAGCCCCGGACACCGGCGCGGCCAGAGTCACCCGGCTCGGCGAAGTCGTCAGCCGCGTACGGCAGTTGACGGGGGGTGACGCGCCCGACCCCGGTGGCGGTGCGCACGGCTACGCCGACCTCGTCCTGGACGACCTGACCTGCCGGGCATGGCGCGGGCGGCGGGTCGTCGAGCTCACCCCGGCGGAGTACCGTCTGCTGCGCTGTCTGCTGGCCCACCCGGACCGGGTGCTCTCCAAGGAGGAACTCGGCCGGCGGGTCTGGGGGGAGCCGCCGACCGACAGCGCGATCGGCCGGCTCGTCTCCCGGCTGCGCCGCAAGGTCGACGTGGAGGAACCCGCGCTCATCCACACCCGCCGCGGCTTCGGCTACTGGCTGGGCGGACCGATGCGCTCCTGAACCGGGCCGGACCCGCCCCGTCGCACTCTGTCCGGAATCTGTCCGGAACTTGTCAGCCCGGTCGGGTTGGCTGGGGGTGCCGGGTGCCCCGACCTCGACGGTCGGGCAGCCCCGACCTTCTACGGTCGGGTGCCCCGGACCCCCCACGGTCGGGTGCCCCGGACCCTCACGCGGCCCCACCACAGACAGGAGAGACCCACCCGTATGCCCGCCCCCCGCACCACCCCCATCACCTCCGCGTCCCCCGGCCTCGGCTTCGACCCGGAAGCCCTGCGCGAGAAGTACCGCATCGAACGCGACCGCCGTGTCCGCCCGGACGGCCGGAGCCAGTACCGGCACACCGCCGGGGAGTTCGGCTCGTTCGACACCGACCCGCACGCCGACCCGGACTTCTCCCGGGCCCCGCTGCGCGACCGCGTCGAGGTGGTGGTCATCGGCGGCGGCTTCGGCGGACTGCTCGCCGGGGCCCGCCTGCGCCAGGCCGGCGTGGACTCGATCCGCGTCATCGAGAAGGGCGCGGACTTCGGCGGCACCTGGTACTGGAACCGCTATCCCGGCATCCACTGCGACATCGAGTCCTACATCTATCTGCCGCTGCTGGAGGAGACCGGCTACATCCCCGAGTGGCGGTACGCGCCGGGCGAGGAGATCCGGGAGCACGCACGGGCCGTGGCCCGCCGTTTCGACCTGTACGACGACGTGTGCTTCCAGACCCTGGCGACCGAACTGCGGTGGGACGAGGGCGAGTCGGAGTGGATTGTGGCCACCGACCGGGGCGACCTGATGCGGGCCCGCCACGTCGTCGTGGCGAGCGGCACGCTCAGCCAGCCCAAACTCCCCGGCATCCCCGGCATCGACACCTTCCGCGGACACGTGTTCCACACCAGCCGCTGGGACTACGACTACACCGGCGGCGACGCCGACGGCGGCCTGACGGGGCTCGCCGGCAAGCGGGTGGCCCTGGTGGGGACCGGCGCGACCGCCGTCCAGGTGGTGCCCCACCTCGGCGCGGACGCGGCGCACCTGTACGTGTTCCAGCGCACCCCGTCCTCCGTCGACGTACGCGACAACCGGCCCACCGACCCCGAGTGGGCGAAGTCCCTGACGCCGGGCTGGCAGCGGCGCCGCAGGGAGAACTTCCTCAAGGTGGTCACCGGTGTGCGGGTGGCGGAGGACATGGTGGGTGACGCCTGGACGTCCAGCGCCCGGCTCCAGGAGAAGATGATCCCGACCAACAGCTACGCGGACGTCCCGGCCGAGGAGCGCGAACGGGCGTACGAGATCGCCGACTTCCAGAAGATGAACGAGCTGCGCGCCCGGGTGGACGCCCTCGTGGGCGACCAGGAGGCGGCCGAGGCCCTCAAGCCCTGGTACCGCTACATGTGCAAGCGGCCCACGTTCAGCGACTCCTATCTGCAGACCTTCAACCGGCCGAACGTCACCCTGGTCGACACGGCCGACTCGCACGGCGTCGAGCGGATCACGGAGAACGCCCTCGTGGTCGGCGGCGAGGAGTACGAGGTCGACTGCGTCGTCTTCGCGACCGGTTTCGACGTCGGTGTCTCCGGGATCCTCTCCGGTCAACTGCCCGTGTACGGCAGGGGAGGTGTCGCGCTCCTGGAGGCGTGGCGCAGCGGCCCGCAGACCCTGCACGGCTTCTACAGCAACGGCTTCCCCGGTCTCTTCCAGCTCGGCCCGCTGCAGAACGCCAGCGCCGTCAACTACGTGCACATCCTCGACGAGCAGGCGAGCCATGTCGCCGAGGTCGTCGCGGAGGCGCGCAAGCGGCGGGCGCGGTACGTGGAGCCCACCGTCGAGGCGCAGTCCGCGTGGGTGGCGACCATCCGTGAGAAGGCCGCGGACCTGCACACCTTCCAGGCCGAGTGCACCCCGGGCTACTACAACAACGAGGGCCGGCCCAGGGCCCGCAGCGAGTCCTTCGGCGACGGTCCGGTCGCCTTCCACGAACTGCTCGCGCGCTGGCGGACGGACGGCGGCATGGCCGAGGTGCTGGTGGAGGCGGAGGACGCGTGAGGACGTCGTATCCCAAGGAGCCCAGGACCAGCGCCCGTTGGCGCGCACAGAGGCTCAACCCGCCCAACCGGCTGTGGGGTTCCAACGGCGTGGCGTTCGGCCCCGACGGGCGGCTGTACGTCGCCGAGTTCCTCGCCGGGCGGATCAGCGCCGTCGACCTCGCGACCGGGGACGTCGAGGTGGCCGTACCGGTGGACGGGCCGGTGCAGTCGCCGGACGACCTCGCGTTCGGTGCGGACGGCTCGATGTACATCGCCGACCTGGTGCCGGGCCGGGTGTGGCGGCGCGATCCCGGGGGCGCGTACACGCTCGTCTCGGACGAGGTGACCAACCCCAACGGCATCACCTGTGTGGGCGACCGGCTGTTCGTGAACGAGATGAAGCCCGGCGGGCGCCTGATGGAGCTGTTCCCGGACGGGCGGGAGCCGTTGGTGCTCACCGAGGGGCTGGCCCTCGGCAACGCGATGCAGCTCGGCCCGGACGGTCATCTGTACTACCCGCACATGCTCACCGGCCAGGTCTGGCGGATCCCGCCGGACGGCGGGGTGCCCGAGGTGGTCGCGGACAACGTGCACGAACCGGTCGCGGTCCGGTTCGACCGGGGCGGCGTCCTGCACGTCCTCTCCCGCGGCGCGGAAGGCATCGTCACCCGTGTCGACCTGCACGGCGACGGCTCCCGCACGCTGGTCACCAGTGGCCTCGTCGGCCTTGACAACGCGGCCTTCGACACCGAGAACCGTATGTTCGTCTCCAGCTACGCCAGCGGCGGCGTCACGGAACTGCACCCCGACGGCCGGATCCGCGAGATCGTCCCGCGCGGCCTCGACGGTCCCTACGGTGTGACGGTCGACCTCGGCGGCACGGTGTACGCCGCCGACCACTACCGGCTGGCGAGCCCGGCCGCCGAACACGAGGGCGAGCCCGGCCGGGGCGACGACCCGGCCGAGGCGGGCGGCGTCACCACGCGGATGCTGCGGCCGTTCGCCCACGGCATCGTGGCCGACGGTGAACTCCTGCACCTGACCTCGCAGTACGGCGTCGTGCAGACCTACGACCCCGTCGCCGGGACCACCCGGGAACGGGCGAGCGGGCTGCGCCGGCCGCTCGGCATCGCGGTCGGCCCCGACGGCTTGCTCGTCGTCGCCGAGGCGGACGCCGGCCGGGTCGTCTCGATCGGCGCCGACGACACCCTGACCGTGCTGGCCGAGGGGCTCGACCGTCCGGTGGACGTGGCCTTCGACGGCGCGGGCCACTGCTACGTCAGCGACGAGCGGCGCGGCGCGGTCCTGCGGATCGAGGAGGGGAGCGCGGTGGCGGTCGCGGAGGGGCTCGGGGCGCCGCAGGGACTGACCGTCCTGGGCGGCGAGCTGTTCACCGTCGAGACCGCGCACCGCAGACTCCTGGCGGTCTCCCTCACCACGGGGGAGTGCAGGACGGACGCGGAGGACCTGCCGGTCGGGCCGCCGCCCGGCAGCACGCCCCGCGCGGATCCGGCACTGTTCGCCGGGGGCATGCCGGGCGCCCCCGCCCGCTTCGCCGGCCTCGCCACCACCCCGGACGGCTCCCTCCTCCTGTCGGCCGACGGCGAGGGCACGGTCCTGCGCCTGTCCCCACGGACGACGGAGATCTAGCGGCGGGACACGCCGCCGGACGGCGCATACACCAGGTATGGAGCAATTCAGGCATATTGTCTGGAATATGACTAAATGCCAAGCTCTGTATCTGGCGTGCACCGCGGCGATCGTCGGGACCGCGCTCGGTGCCGCTCCGCCCGCCCCCGGCCACACCACCCACGTGGTCCGGCCGGGGGAGTCGATCCAGGCGGCCCTCGACGCCGCCCTACCGGGTGACACGGTCTACCTGAAGCCCGGCACGTACCGCCAGAGCGTCACCCTCGGCACGGACCGCGTCACCCTGCGCGGCGCCGGCGCCCGCACCGTGATCACACCGGTCGCCACGACCTCCAAGGCCTCCGGCGCCTGCGCCGCCACGGGCAACGGCGTCTGTGTCGTCGGCACCAAGGACCGCGCCGTCAAGGGCGTCACCGTCACCGCCCTGACCGTCACCGGGTTCACCAAGACCGGTCTGTACGCCTCGGCCACCGACCGGCTGACCGTGCGCAACGTGCGGTCCCTGAAGAACGGGGTGTGGGGCATCGCCGTCGAGGGCTCGACGCGCACCCTGCTCCAGGCCGACACCGCGCAGGACAACGGCGACGCGGGCCTCTTCCTCGCCAACAGCGTCTCCGCGGAGATGGGCGCCACGGACACCCGGGGGACCCGTGTCCTGGACAACCGGGTGTCGGGCAACCGGATCGGCGTCACCGTCCGCCGGCTGCGCGATCTCACCGTCGCCCGCAACCGCATGACCGGCAACTGCGCGGCCGTCTTCGTCGTCGGCGACGAGAACAAGCCCAAGGCCGGCCTGATCACCGTGCGCGGCAACCGCATCGCCACCAACAACAAGTCCTGCCCGAAGACCGCGCGCCTGGACGCCCTGCAGGGCTCCGGCATCGTGCTGACCGGCGCCGAGGACAGCCTGGTGACCCGCAACGTGATCACCGGCAACGTCGGCGCCTCCCCGCTCTCCGGCGGCATCGTCCTGTTCAAGAGCTTCGTAGGCACCACCAGCGACCGCAACCGCATCACCGACAACGTGCTGCAGGGCAACTCCCCGGCCGACATCGTCAACGCGGACACCGCCGGCCAGGGCAACACCTTCACGCGCAACTCCTGCAAGGCGTCCCAGCCCGCCGGCCTGTGCTGACCCGGAGCACCCCCTGTCCACGAGAGAAAGAAGGCGGCACATGACGACCGCTGAGACCGCTCCACCGCCGCCCATGCGGCTGCGGGAGCTCGTGTTCGGGGCGGCCTGCGCCGCCGCCGTGCGCGCCTGCGCCCGACTCGGCGTCGCCGACTCCCTCGGCGACGCCCCCATGACCGCCGAGGACCTGGCCGCCGCGGTGAAGACCGAACCCCGGCCGCTGCGCAGGCTGCTGCGCGCCCTGTCCTGCCACGGCGTCTTCACCGAGCGCCCCGACGGGACGTTCGCCCACACCGAGATGTCCCGGCTGCTGCGCGAGGACGACCCGCACAGCCTGCGCAACATCGCCCTGTGGTGCACCGAGCCGTGGACCTGGGACGCCTGGCCGAAGCTCGACGAGGCGGTGCGCACCGGCCGCAACGTCGTCGAGGACCTGTACGGCAAGGAGTTCTTCGCCTACCTCAACGAGGACGCCCCCGAGTCCGCCGAGGTCTTCAACCGGGCCATGACGACCTCCAGCGAGCAGTCCGCGCGGGAGGTCGCCGCCCTGCTCGACCTGACCGGCAGCAGGTCGGTCGCCGACATCGGCGGCGGCCAGGGCCATGTGGTGGCCAGCCTGCTCGACAAGTACCCGTCGATGCACGGCAGCCTGCTGGACCTGCCCCGCGTGGTCGACAACGCCGTACCCCGGCTGCGCCCGGGCGGAGACCTCGCGGACCGCGCCCGCATCGTGCCCGGCGACGTCCGCGCGGCCGTACCGGTCAAGGCGGACGTCTACGTCATCAAGAACATCCTGGAATGGGACGACGAGTCCACCGCCCGGACGATGGCCAACGTCATCGGCGCGGGCGGCCCCGGCACCCGGGTCGTCGTCATCGAGAACCTCGTCGACGACACCCCCTCGATGCGCTTCAGCACCGCCATGGACCTGCTGCTGCTCCTCAACGTCGGCGGCGCCAAGCACACCACCGAGTCCATGGTGAACCGGCTGTCCGAAGCGGGCCTGGTCATCGACGACATCCGGCCCGTCAACCCCTACCTGCACGCCTTCGACTGCCACGTACCGAGCTGAACACCCCGCAGACCACCGGTCGCCGGGCCCGCAGCGTCGCGGACCCGGCGACCGGTGTCATCTGCCGCGTCAGCCGGCCGGGCGCTCCCAGAGGTAGAAGCGCCGCGCCATGGCGTCCTTGGGGGAGCGCCAGGTCTCCGGGTCGTAGGCGCTGACGTACGCCGAGAGGCGCTCGCTGACGTCCCGGAACTCGGGGTGCGAGGTGACCTTGGCGATGGCCGGGCCGGGCTCGCGCTCGGACTCGATCAGATGCATGTACACGTCGCCGAACTGGAAGAGGCTGCGCCGGACGACCCCGACGAGGTGCGGCAGCTCCCCCCGGTCGGAGTCCTCGAACACCTTGGCGATGTCGGGGGCGGAACCCGGGGCCATCCGGGCGACGATCAGGGCTTGGTGCATGGGAAGGTGCTCCGTCCGGTCAGTCGGTGAGGCCGCGTGTGGAGCCCCGCTCGGCCGCCGCCTTCTCGACGCGGTCCCGGATCAGGGCCATCTGGACCTTGGAGTTCCGGTTGATGTTGTCGGTCATCCACTCGTCGTCGACGGGCGCGTCCGGCTTCATCGCGAAATCCTGCGTCCAGACCATCCGCACACCGGCCGGGACCTCCTCGTACTCCCAGAGGATGTCCATGTGGGCGAACGGCCCGGTCTCCACCCGGCGGGCCCGCACGGACAGCGTGTCGCGGTCGGGCTCCCGCTCGGAGACCCAGCTCCACACCTTGCCGTTGTCGTCCGGGTGCATGGTCAGCCGGAACGTCGTCTTCCGGCCCTCCCGGGAGAGGATCTCGACGGAGGCGTACTCGGTGAACAGCCGCGTCCACTTCTCCAGGTCGTTGGTCATGTCCCAGACCAGGTCGAGCGGAGCGGCGATGGTGATCTCGTTCTGCGTGTGTCCGGTCATGTCGTCACGCCCCCGCCGGCAGCGAGCTGTTCACCTGGTCGAGGAACTCCCTGGGCGTGTGGCAGCGCTCCAGGTCCACGTCCAGCGCCGTGCCGAAACGGTTCTCCAGTGCGCCCACGATGCCCAGCATGCCGAGCGAGTCGATGCCGAGCTCGCCGAAGTCGCCGTCGGCGTGCTCCTGCAGCCGCTCCGGGGCGACGGTGATCCCGGCGGCCTGTTTGATCAGTCCCGCCAGCTCTTCCATGGTGATGCGGTCACTCATGAGGTACCTCTCCTGTGCTGTGCTGTGCCCCGCTACGAGGCGTCGGTGACGCCGTGCCGCAGCACCAGCGCCGAGTTCGACCCCATCAGGCCCCGGCTGAGGACCAGCGCCGTGCGCATTTCGGCGGCACGGGCACGGACGGTCACCAGCTCGAGGTCGTGGCAGATGTCGAAGACATGGGGGGTGGGCGGGATCAGCCCGTGCTCCATCGCGAGTACGGCCGCCGCCGCGTCCAGCACCGGCGCCCCTCCGAAGGCCCGGCCGATACCGGTCTTGGGCGCCGTGACCGGCACCTTCCGGCCGTACGCGCCCAGCGCGTCCGCGATGGCCAGGGCCTCCGCCCGGTCCGCCTCCGGCACACCGAGGGCGTCGGCGAAGACCACGTCGATCTCCTCCGGCGCACAGCGCGCCTCCTCCAGCGCACCCCGGATCGCCTGCGCCAGCCCCTCCCGGGACCGGTCCCAGCGGGAGGCGCCGGTGAAGGTCGCCGAATGCCCCGCGACGGTGGCCCGCACCCGCGCGCCCCGCTCCCGGGCGGCGTTCTCGTCCTCCACGACGAACATGGCACCGCCCTCGGCCGGCACGAACCCGCACGCGCCGTCGGTGAACGGCCGGTAGGCGCGCGTCGGATCCTCCACCGTGCTCAGCGCGTCGTAACCGAGCTGGCAGACCATCGAGTACGGGGCGAGCGGCGCCTCGGTCGAGCCGGCCACCAGCACCCCGGTGCCCCGCCGCACCGCCCGCGCCGCGTGCGCGAGGGCGTCCAGACCGCCCGCCTCGTCCGCGGCGATCACCGAGCAGGGGCCCTTGAGCCCGCGGCGGATGGAGATCTGGCCGGTGCTGGCCGCGTAGAACCAGGCGATCGACTGGTACGGCCCCACGAACCGGCTGCCCTTGCCCCACAGCTGCTGGAGCTCGCGCTGCCCGAACTCGCCGCCACCGGAACCGGCGGCGGTGACCACACCCACCCCGTACGGGTCGGCGTCGGTGTCGGCCTGGCCGAGGCGGGCGTCGTCGAGCGCGAAGTCGGCCGCGGCCATCGCGAAGTGGGTGAACCGGTCCGTCTGGACGAGGAAGCGCTCCTCGACCATCCCCTCCGGCTCGAAGCCGCGGACCTCGCCGGCCACCCGCAGCGGCAGATGCCCGCACCCCTCGCGGGTCACCCGGTCGAGGACGCTGATGCCTTCCTGGGTGGCCTTCCAGAAGGCCCCGGTGCTGGTTCCGTTGGGCGCGACCACACCGATTCCGGTGACGGCGGCGCGTCCTGGCAGCGGTTCGCTCATCGTGTCCTCTCCCTGGGCCGGGTCAGGACCACCGCGGACTGGAACCCGCCGAACCCGCTGCCCACGGAGAGCACGTTGTCCAGCTTCCGCTCGCGCGCGACCCGCGGCACGTAGTCCAGGTCGCACTCGGGGTCGGGGGTCTCGTAGTTCGCGGTGGGCGGTACCA
This sequence comes from Streptomyces vulcanius, assembly GCF_042653945.1. Lineage (NCBI taxonomy): Bacteria > Bacillati > Actinomycetota > Actinomycetes > Kitasatosporales > Streptomycetaceae > Streptomyces > Streptomyces vulcanius. The sequence continues at coordinate 17,865 of NZ_JBHSFK010000025.1, forward strand.
CCTGGTGGGCCAGGGCCAGGACACAGGCGACGACCTCGATCGCGCCGATCGCGCCCAGCGAGTGGCCCACCATGGACTTGATGGAGCTCATGGGGGTGGCGTACGCGTGCTGCCCCAGGGCCCGCTTGACCGCGGCGGTCTCGTGGCGGTCGTTCTGCAGGGTGCCCGAACCGTGCGCGTTGACGTAGTCGATCGCGGTGCCGTCCAGGCGGGCGTGGTCCAGGGCGAAGCCGATCGCCCGGGCCATCTCCAGGCCCTCCTTGGTGAGCCCGGTCATGTGGTAGGCGTTGCCGAAGGTGGCGTAGCCGCTCAGCTCGCAGTAGACCCGGGCCCCGCGGGCCCGGGCGTGCTCCAGCTCCTCCAGGACGAGTACCGCGCCCCCCTCGCCCATGACGAAACCGTTGCGGTCGGCGTCGAAGGGGCGCGAGGCGTGGGCCGGATCGTCGTTGTTGGGGGAGGTGGCCTTGATGGCGTCGAAGCAGGCCATGGTGATCGGGGAGATCGGCGAGTCCGACGCACCGGCTATGCAGACGTCGGCCCTGCCCTCCTCGATGGTGTGGAAGGCGTACCCGACGGCGTCGAGCCCCGAGGTGCAGCCGGTGGACACGGTCTGCACCGGCCCGCGCGCCTCGAACCGCTCGGCCACCGTGGCGGCGAGCGTCGCGGGCGTGAACGCCCGGTGCAGATCCGGCCGCGCCTGGCCGTGGTCCACGTCCCAGCGCTGCCCGTGATGGCTGACCAGCACGTAGTCGTGCTCCAGCCGGGTGGTGCCGCCCACCGCGGTGCCCAGGGACACCCCGACCCGCCAGGGGTTCTCCCGGCCGAGGTCGAGCCCCGAGTCCCGCACCGCCTCCTCCCCGGCGACCAGGGCGAACTGTATGTACCGGTCGCTCCGGGTGATCTGCTCGGCGTCGAGCCCGCAGGCCACCGGGTCGAAGTCGCACTCCGCGGCGATCCGCGACCTGAGGCTCGAGGGGTCGAAGAAGGTGATGCCCCGCGTCGCGGTCCGTCCGCCCGAGAGCAGGTCCCAGAACGCGGGGGTGCCGATGCCGCCCGGGGCGACCACGCCTATGCCGGTGACCGCCACCCGCCGGCTCATGAGACGACCCCCGCGGTCTGCTCGGTGTCGACATGGCCGAGCGGCGGGCTCGGGGCCAGCGGGCCGAGGTGGAAGACGAGCCGCGCCTCCACCTTGCCGACATTGCGGAAGCGGTGCCGCATGTGCATGGGGATCAGCAGCCCCTGCTCGGGCTGGAGCGGCGTGGGCTCGCCGTCCAGGTCGACCTCGATCCGCCCGCACAGGACGTACACGAACTCCTCGGAGTACGGGTGGTAGTGCTCGCCGATGCGGTCGCCGGGCTGGATGAGGGCCACGCCCATGAAGCCGCTGGTGGCGCCGACCGTGGCCGGGGTGAGCATGGCGCGCAGGTCACCGCCCCGCCGGGTGTTGGGCTCGACCTCGCTGAGATCCACGATTCTGGGACGGGAAGGGGTCACGACGTTGCTCCGATCGTGTGCTGTGCCGACAAAGTCGCGAGGGGAGGGAGGGGGAGGGAGGGGACGGATCAGGCGTCGGGCGAGCGGCGGTCGGTGACGAGGGTCATCGGGGCGGGCCCGGGGGCGCTCTCCAGCAGCTTCTTCAGCTGGGCGGCCGTCTTCGTGTCCGCCGGGGCCAGGGCCTTCGCGGGGTCCTTGCCGAGCCCGTGTCGTACGTCGACCAGCCGCACCACGACGTCGTCGCGCTGGAAGATCGTGCTGCGCAGGACCGGGCCGCGCGGGTCGTCGGCCGCCGCCTCGTCGTGACGGGCCAGCAGCTGGGCCAGCCGCAGACCCTGGCCGGGCTTGGCCGGGTAGTACAGGGCGTGCCGCTCCGCCTCCGGCTCCTCCTGGTCGGCCGTGACGTGGTGGACGGCCGGCAGCGCCGCCCGGGTGAAGAACACCCGCGCGGAGTTGGCGTCGTCGAGGTCGCGGTCCTGCTCCAGATACGGGTTGATGGCCTCCTCGACGGCCCGCACCTCGGGCTGCCGGGCCACGTGCCGCAGCGCCGCGAGCAGGTCGCCGCGCACCTCGATGGCCCGCACCACGCGGTTGCCGTGCATGAACAGGGAGGTGCGGCACAGCCGGGTGGTGTCGTCGACCTCGGGGGCCGGGGAGGCGTAGTCCGCGAGGATGCTCGCGACCTTCTTCTCGCTGCCCGGCTTCACGGTGAAGGTGAGCGCGTGCCGGATCACCCCGTCGCCCATCCGGGGCTCGGTCTGCAGGGTGCGCGCGGCGTTCGCCGCCGGGCCGCCGGTCTCGCGTACGACGTGGAAGCGCAGCGAGCGGGTGTCGCGCACACAGTTGTGCAGCGGCTTCACCATCTCCACGTGCTCCTCGCTGTTCACCCAGGTGAGGAACGGCGGGGCGCTCTCCCACTCGCTGGTGATCAGCCACTGGGAGGGGTTCTCGATCGACTGGCACAGCTGGTCGCTGACATGCCCGGGGACGGACGCGACCTGGTTGCACAACTGCTCGTACGCCTCCAGGAACTGCTGCTGGGCGCCGTCGTAGACGTCCACCAGGAGGACGACCCGGAGCCGGGAGCCGTCGAACACGGACTGGGAGACACGCTGGGACACCCGGCGGGTCACCGACGGGGAGGCGGGAGCGGAGGTGGTGGTCATGCGGGGCACTTCTCCTTCGCGGGAGGGGCGGTGGGACATGAGAGGTGGCGTGACTCGATCGTGGGCCGGTCCTCACGGGCGCGCGATTCGGATGGACTACGCGGGTGACCGGATCACCTGAGATGGGCGAAGACCACCAGGTTGTCCATGTAGTCCTTGGCCGCGTGGTCGTAGTCACCGGCGCAGGTGATCAGCCGGACCAGGGCCCGGGGCGTGTCGCCGTACACCCGCTCACTGGGGAAGTCGTCCTTGGCGAACGTCTCCACGCTGTCGACCTCGAAGGTCGCGATCCGCAGGTCGGCCCGCCGGATCTGGAAGACGTCCCCCTTCTCCAGCTCGCTGAGCCCGGCGAACACGGCGGCGGAGGTCTTGGTGTCGACGTGCCCGGCGATGACCGACGTGCCGGTCTCACCGGGGGAGGGGCCCTTGGCGAACCAGCCGACCAGATTGGTGTCGGCGGCGGGCGGGGGCTGGAGCTGCCCCGTGGGACCGATGGCGAGGTCGGTGAAGGGGGCGTCCACCGAGATCTTCGGGATGCGCAGCCGCTCGGGCCGGGAGCGGGGCAGATGCTTCCCGACGGGCCGGGCCGAAGCCCCGGCACCGACCTTCGGGGCCTGAGGCGCCTGCTGGGCCTGCGGCGGACGGGCGGAGCCGCCGGGAGACGGGGACGACGGGTCGCGCCCGCCGGCCAGGCCCACCGCCAGGATCAGCAGCGCCACGGCACACAGCGTCATCAGCCCCGAACGGGACCCCCGACCGGACGGCTCCGGCTCGTCGGCGGGGGAAGCGGAGGAAGGGGCGGGAGCGGAGGGAGCGGCGGAAGGGGCGGAAGGGGCGGGGGGGACTGCCATCGGAACACCTCGAACGGGACGTGGAGCGAGGGGGTGGACGCCGGGGCGGCCGCCACTCGATGCACCGGTGGCGGCCGCGGGACTATCGCGTCCGGCATGCTCAGGCCAGGCCGCCGGCCGTCTTCTTACGGCGGGCGGTGTAGAGGCCGGCTCCGGCGACGGCGAGGACTGCCAGGCCGCCAGCGGTCACGGCAGGCGCGGCGAGCGCGCCGCCGCCGGTGTGCACCCCGCCGCTGGGCTTCTCGTGGCCGCCGCTCCAGGAGTGGTCCTTGCTCTCCTCCTTGTCCTCCTTGCTCCAGGAGGAGTCCTCCTTGCCGCTGTCCTCCTTGCTCCAGGAGTCTTCCTTGGCGCTGTCGTCCTTGCTCCAGGACGAGTCCTCCTTGGAGCTGTCGTCCTTGCTCCACTCCTTGTCGGCGTCCTTCACGGCCGTCAGCGCGCCGCCTCCGGTGTGCACGCCGCCGCTGGGCTTGCCGTGCTCCTTGCCGTAGTCCTTGTCGTGCTCCTTGCCGTGCTCCTTCTCGTGCTCCTTCTCGTGCGAGGAGTCCTCCTTCTTGCTGTACGACGAGTCATCGCCCTTCTCCCAGTCACCGTCGTAGGCGTACGCGCCGGGCGCGGTGATGGCGAGGACGGCCGAGGCCGCCGCGGTGGCCAGGATCATGCGAGCAGAACGCATCTGAGGTTCCCTTCACATGGCCGGGCAGCTGTCGTCTCGTCAGCTGGAACAACCCGGCCTTGACGTGATCCACCGTCAGTCAGTCTTCGGCCGCCCACCACTCGGGGCGCTCACCCGGGTGAACGGCTACTCCATCGCCAGGAGGTCGGCCAGTACCTGACGCAGCGTCGGCTCCGGGTCGGGGACGGGCCCCGCGGTCCGCCAGGCGACGAACCCGTCCGGCCGTACGAGTACGGCGCCGCCTGCGGCGATGCCGTGCCGTTCCCGCCAGTCCGCGTCGTCGTCGGGGACCAGGTCCGCGCCCATCCGGTAAGCGACCAGCGGGACGGACAGCACATCCGCGAGGCGTACGCCGGCCGTGTACCAGCCCCCCTCGTCCCCGGCGTCCGAGTCGACGAGCAGCACCATCGACCGCTCGTACAGGTCGAGCGTGGAGATCCGCTCGCCGCCCCGCCGTACCCACAGGTGGGGTGCCCTGCTGCCGGGCGCGCCGGACAGGTCGAGCCCCTCCGGGACCACCGGGATCTCCGGGTCGGCGCCGACGACGGCGCCCTGCGGATAGCGGTAGCCGAGCGCCACGTTGAGGATGCCGCGCTGCGGTCCGCCGCCGCCGGCGGCGGGCGGGGGAGCGAATCCCGGGTGGCTGTGCTCGGCCGAACGGGCGGCGGCGCGGGCGCTGGTCGCCTCCGCGACCGGCCGGCGCTCGGCGTCGTAGCTGTCGAGGAGCCCGTCGCCCGCCCAGCCGCCGAGCACCGCGGCCAGTTTCCAGGCGAGGTTGTGGGCGTCCTGGATACCGGTGTTGGAGCCGAAGGCGCCGGTCGGGGACATCTCGTGGGCCGAGTCGCCGGCCAGGAACACCCGCCCGGACCGGTAGGCCCGGGTGACGCGCTGGGCGGCGTGCCAGGGCGCCTTGCCGGTGATCTCCACGTCGAGGTCCAGGGCCCCGACCGCCCGGCGGATGTGCTCGACGCACCGCTCGTCGGTGAACTCCTCCATGGTTTCCCCGTGTTCGGGGTGCCAGGGGGCGTGGAACACCCACTTCTCGCGGTTGTCGACCGGCAGCAGCGCCCCGTCGGCGCCCGGCTCGGTCAGATAGCAGACGATGAACCGCCGCTCGCCCACCACCTCGGCGAGAGCGCGGGAACGGAACGTCATGCTGATGTTGTGGAACAGGTCGCCGGGGCCGCTCTGTCCGATGCCGAGCTGCTCCCGGACGGGGCTGCGCGGGCCGTCGGCGGCGACCAGGTACCGGGCGCGGACCGTGGTGTGCTCGCCGGTCTCCCGGCTCTTCACCACGGCGGTGACTCCGTCGCCGTCCGCGTCGAACGACATCAGTTCGGTGCCGAACCGCAGATCGCCGCCGAGCCGCGCCGCATGGTCGAGCAGCACCGGCTCCAGGTCGTTCTGGCTGCACAGGCACCAGGCGCTCGGGCTGAACCGGGCCAGCCCGCCGCCCGGGTCGATGTTCTTGAACAGCCACTCGCCCGCGTCGCCGACCAGGGTCGGGGTCTGCAGGATGCCGTGGTTCTCGGCCAGGGTGGCCGCGGCGTCCTGGATGGCCCGCTCGACGCCGGCCACCCGGAACAGCTCCATGGTGCGGACGTTGTTGCCGCGCCCGCGCGGATGGATGGACGTACCGGAGTGGCGCTCCACGAGCAGGTGCGGCACCCCCATTCGGCCCAGGAACAGCGAAGTCGACAGCCCCACCAGGGAACCGCCGACGATGAGGACCGGGATCTCGTGGATCGTCTCGCCGGTGTCACCGGCTCTTTCGTTCATGACAAGCCTCCAGGCGGCGTCGTGCGCCGACTCGGCCGGATACGGGACCTCTCATGCATTGCCCCGCACACCCGACCCCGCCTGCGGCGCGACCCGAGTCACCCGCCCGGCCCACCCGATTCACCGACCTGCCGGGATCCGGCTCACAAGGAAGCCGCGGACCCCGGCAGATCAGGACGGCGTCAGCCGTCGATGCGGTGGGTCGTCCAGAACGAGGTCAGGTCCGTGGTCGTGGCGGCCTGCGCCGCCGCCTTGAACTCGGCCGTGGTCGACACGCCGTACCAGTGCGCGGTGGCGTAGTCCTTCAGCAGCTTGGCCATCGCCGTGTCGCCGATCAGCCGCCGCAGGTCGTGCAGGGCGCACTTGCCGTAGCCGTAGACGACGGTGGAGTACCGGGAGGAGTGGGTGTCCCAGTAGGCCATCGAGTTGGTGATCTTCTCGGCGGACGACGCCCAGGACACGCTGCTCCAGCAGCTGGTGCCGGTCTTGCCCAGGGCCAGATCGGTGGCGTAGTCGGTGAACGACTCGTCCAGCCAGGGGCTGTTGTACTCGTCGTCGCCGACGATGCCGTACCACCACTGGTGGCCGATCTCATGGGTGAGCGCGGTGGTGCTGACCAGGTCCAGGACGAAGCCCGGGTACTCCATGCCGCCGAACCAGAAGTTGTTGTCGATGACGGCGTCCAGCTCGCCGTACGGGTACGCGCCGAACCGGGCGGCGTGCGCGTCGACGGCCGTCCTGGCGGTGGTCAGCATCGACTGGGCGTCGGAGGAGCTGATGCCGGAGACGGAGTAGACGTTGACCGGGGTCCCGGCGGTGGACGTACCGGAGATCCTGGTGAACGGTCCGGCCGCCCAGGCGAAGTCGCGGACCTGGGTGGCGGTCGCCGTGGTGACGGTACGTCCGCTGGAGCCGGCCGTGTCGACCGAGGTGCCGGTGGCGGGCACCAGGAGGGTGGTCGGGTGGTCGAGGGTCACCTTGAAGTCGGCGGCCAGGGAGTAGAACGACTCGCCGTTGTTGGTGTACGGGTCCAGGTGCCAGCCTGCCCCGTCCTTGACCGCGAGCACCGGCAGCGCGTTGCCGACGAAGCTGAACGACCCGTCGTAGCCGAACCGGTCCGCGCCGCTGGGCACGGTGATGCCCAGGTCGAAGCCGACCGTGGCGCTCTGCCCCTGTGCGAGCGGCGTGGCCAGGGTGATGGGGAGGGCCGTGCAGCCCACCGAGAGGGAGCCCGCCGTGCCGCCGGTGACGTTGCTGACGACGATCGGCGTCGCGGAGCAGGTGCCGTGGTAGTTGTCCCACAGCCGCAGGTACACCTCGCTCAGCGGGGTGGCCGAGGCGTTGGTGAAGGTCGCGCTCTCGTGCCCGGTCCACACCGTGCCGGCGGTGTTGCTGCTGAGGCTGACGGTGTACGAGGGCGAGACCGGCGTCCGGGTCGGGTCGGCGGGCGGGGTCGTGCTGTCCGCCGTGTTCAGGGCGATGTCGTCGAGGACGAAGCTGGACTGGAGGCTGGAGTCCTCGGTGCCGGTGAAGGCGAGGGTGACGGTCTGGCCGGCGAACGCCGACACGTCGATCGACTTCTGGACGTACCCGGTGTTCTTGTCGAGGTTCGAGTACGTCGCGAGGGTCGTCGAGCCGAGCTTGGCCGTGAGCTTGTCGTACGCCGTGGAGGACGTCGTCTCGGCGGTGTCGATGTGCAGCCAGAAGCTGAGGGTGGCGCTGCCGCAGCCGGACGGGACCGTGACGCTCTGGGAGAGCGTGTCGGTGTGGGTGCCGCCGGTGCCGTCCAGCCAGGCGTAGTAGCCGCCGCCGTGGGCGCTCTGTCCGGTGCGGTTGGTGATCAGGCTCGTCGAGGACTGGGTCCAGGACGTGGCACCGCTCTCGAAGTCGCCGCCCGCGACCACCTGGGCCGGGGTGCAGACGGCCTGTGCCGCGGCGGTCGCCGGGGTCGAGGGCAGGACAAGGGCGGCCGTCGCGGCGAGGGCGAGCGCGCTCGCGGCGAGGGCCTTGCGGGGGGTGGGTCTCACTCGGGGCTCCTTTGCGGCGGCCGGGGTCCCGGCCTGCTCGGTGGCTGTCCCGACGGCAGGGGTGTGCCGGGGGACGGTGAGCGCGGCGGCTGCGGGAAGCGTGACAGATTTGACGCGGGCATGCCATCAGGAACTGGCAAAGGAGCCCGAACCGGCGAAGGGAGCGGCCCGCTCACACCCGTGGTCCGCGCGCTGTGCGGCGGGCTTAACTCCCGGCGACGCGTCCGGGTGACACCTGCGTAATGCACACTTCGTACTGTCACCGTGGCTCTCACCAGGCCGATCGTCAGGACGAAAGGGGCGCCCGTGGCCGTGCCGGACCCGCGGACCGACAGCGCGACGAAGGTGCGCACGGTCTGCTCGTACTGCGGTGTCGGCTGCGGAATGGTCCTCGACATCGGCCGCGGACCGGACGGCAGCCGTACGGTCCTGAAGGCGTCCGGTGACAAGGAGCACCCCGCGAACTTCGGCCGGCTCTGCACCAAGGGCGCGACCACCGCCGACATGCTCGCCGCCCCCGGCCGCCTCGGCACCGCCCTGGTCCGCTCCGACCGCGGGGAGGAGCCCGAGCCCGCCCCGGTGGACGCCGCGGTCGCCGAGACGGCCCGCAGGCTGCGGGAGATCGTCGACGAGCACGGCCCCGACGCGGTCGCGCTCTACGTCTCCGGCCAGATGAGCCTCGAGGCCCAGTACCTGGCGAACAAACTCACCAAGGGCTATCTGCGCACCAACCAGATCGAGTCGAACTCCCGGCTCTGCATGGCGAGTGCCGGCACCGGCTACAAGCTCTCCCTCGGCGCCGACGGCCCGCCCGGCTCGTACGACGACCTCGACCGGGCGGACGTCTTCCTCGTCATCGGCTCCAACATGGCCGACTGCCACCCGATCCTCTTCCTGCGCATGATGGACCGGGTGAAAGCGGGCGCGAAACTGATCGTCGTCGACCCGCGGCGCACCGCCACGGCGGCGAAGGCGGATCTGTTCCTCCAGGTCAGGCCGGGTACAGACCTCGCCCTGCTGAACGGCCTGCTCCATCTCCTGCACGAGAACGGCCACACCGACCCGGAGTTCGTCGCCGCGTACACCGAGGGCTGGGAGGCGATGCCCGACCTCCTCGCCGACTACCCGCCCGCAGCCGTCGCCGCGATCACCGGCATCCCCGAGGCCGACCTGCGCGAGGCCGCCCGGCTGATCGGCGAGGCGGGGGAGTGGACCAGCTGCTGGACCATGGGCCTCAACCAGTCCACCCACGGCACCTGGAACACCAACGCCCTGGTCAACCTGCACCTCGCCACAGGGAAGATCTGCCGCCCCGGCAGCGGCCCCTTCTCCCTCACCGGCCAGCCCAACGCCATGGGCGGACGTGAGATGGGTTACATGGGCCCCGGCCTGCCCGGCCAGCGCTCGGTCCTGGCCGACGCCGACCGCGCCCTCGTCGAGGAGGTCTGGGGGCTTTCGCCCGGCACGATCCGCGCCGACGGCGTCGGCAGGGGCACGGTCGAGATGTTCCAGAAGATGGCCGACGGCGAGATCAAGGCCTGCTGGATCATCTGCACCAACCCGGTCGCCTCCGTCGGCAACCGCAGGACCGTGATCGAGGGCCTGGAGGCCGCCGAGTTCGTCGTCACCCAGGACGTCTTCGCCGACACCGAGACCAACGCGTACGCCGACGTCGTCCTGCCCGCCGCGCTGTGGACCGAGACCGAGGGCGTCCTCATCAACAGCGAGCGCAACCTCACCCTCGCGCGGCCCGCCGCCGACCCGCCCGGCGAGGCCACCGCCGACTGGCGCCTGATCGCCGCCGTCGCCCGCGCGATGGGGTACGAGGACGGCTTCTCCTACGACAGCGCGGAGCAGATCTTCGAGGAGATCAAACGCTTCCACAACCCGCAGACCGGCTACGACCTGCGCGGAGTCACCTACGACCGGCTGCGCCGCGCCCCCGTCCAGTGGCCCGCCGCCACCGCCGAGGGCCCCGACCGCAACCCCATCCGGTACGTCGGCCCGGACGGCTCCCTCACCTTCGCCACCGCCTCCGGGCGTGCCGTCTTCCACGCCCGTCCGCATCTCGACCCCGCCGAGATGCCGGACGACGACTACCCGTTCGTCCTGAACACCGGCCGGCTCCAGCACCAGTGGCACACCCTGACCAAGACCGCCAGGGTGGCCAAGCTCAACAAGCTCAACCCCGGGCCGTTCGTCGAGGTCCACCCCGAGGACGCCGCCGCGCTCGGGCTCGCCGACGGCGACTCCGTCGAGGTCGCCTCGCGGCGCGGCCGGGCGGTGCTGCCGGCGGTCGTCACCGACCGGGTGCTGCCCGGATCCTGTTTCGCGCCCTTCCACTGGAACGACCTGTTCGGCGAGTACCTGAGTGTCAACGCGGTGACCAGCGACGCGGTCGACCCGCTGTCCTTCCAGCCGGAGCTGAAGGTGTGCGCGGTGGCGCTGACGAAGGTGTCGACGCCGGTGAGCGTGCAGGATCCTCCGTCGGCGCAGGGGACGCAGGCGATCGTTCCGTCCGCCGAGGGGGCGCGGGCGATCGTCCCGGCCGCCGTCATCCCCTCCGCCGCGTCCGTCTTCGGCCTGGAGCCCGCCCCGCCGCCCGTCCTCTCCGCACGCGAGCGCCAGTACCTGGTCGGCTTCCTCGCCGGCATCCCGGCCGGCGCCCCCGGCGTCCCCGTCCTCCCGCCGGACGCGCCCTTCAGCCCCGAGCACGCCCTGTGGGTCAACGGCACCCTCGCCGGGATGTACTCCCGCGCGACGCCCGTACCCGCCGCCCAGGGCGCCCCCGCCCGCCATGTGGTGATCCTGTGGGCCTCGCAGACCGGCAACGCCGAGGACTTCGCCGCCGCCACCGCCGAGCGCCTCACCGAGGGCGGCCACGCGGCCTCCCTCGTCGCCATGGACGAGGCCGACCCCGCCGCCCTGCCCTCCGACGCCGACCTGCTGCTGATCACCAGCACCTTCGGCGACGGCGACGCCCCCGACAACGGCGCCGGCTTCTGGGACGGCCTCGCCGCCCTCGACACCGGCCGGCTGAGCGGCCGCCGGTACGCCGTCCTGGCCTTCGGCGACTCCTCCTACGACGACTTCTGCGGGCACGGCCGGCGCCTGGACGACCGTATGGACGAACTCGGCGCGGTCCGGCTCGCCCCGCGCACCGACTGCGAACCGGACTACGAGCCGCAGGCCGAGGCATGGCTGGACCAGGTGCTCATCGCGCTCAAAGAGGCGACCGAACCCGCCTCGCGGACACCTGAGATCACCGCGTCGCCGGTCGTCGTCAAAGAGGCTCCCGCCCCCGCGCGACCGAAACGCCCCACCCCCGTCGCCGCCCGCCTCACCGGCAACCGGCTGCTGAGCCTGCCCGGTTCCGGCAAGGAGGTCCGCCGGTTCACCTTCGACACCCGCGACAGCGACACCCCGCTGGTGTACGAGGCGGGCGACGCCCTCGGCGTACGGCCCCTCAACTCCCCGGACCTGGTGGCGGAGTGGCTGGCCGTCACCGGACACGCCGCCGACACGCCCGTACGCGTCGAGGGCCTCGCCGAGACCAGCCTGGGCGAGGCACTGCTGCGCCACCTCGACATCACCCGGATCACCCCGGCCCTGCTGCGCTTCACCGCCGACCGCACCCGCGACCCGCGCGAACTGCGCAAGCTGCTGCGCCCGGACAACAAGGACGAGCTGGCGAAGTGGTCGTGGGGGCGGCAGGCCGTCGACGTGGTCGCCGAGTCCGGGATCCGGGCCGGCGCACAGGAGTGGGCCGAGACGCTGGGCAAGCTCCAGCCGCGGCTGTACTCGATATCCAGCAGCCCGTTGACCGACCCCCATCTCGTCTCGCTGACCGTCTCCGTCGTGCGGTACGAGAACCTGGCCGGCCGGCCCCGCCAGGGTGTCTGCTCGCCCTTCCTCGCCGACGCCGCACCCGGCACCGAGGTACCGGTCCATGTGCAGCGCTCCCCGCACTTCCGGCCGCCCGCCGACGCGGCCAGGCCCATGGTGATGGTCGGCCCCGGCACCGGTGTCGCCCCCTTCGTCGGCTTCCTTCAGGAGCGCCGGGCCCGCGGCCACCGTGGGCCCAACTGGCTGTTCTTCGGCGAACAGCACCGGGCGACCGACTTCTACTACGAGGAGGAACTCTCCGCCCTCCTCGCCGACGGCACCCTCGACCGTCTCGACACCGCCTTCTCCCGCGACCAGCGCGCCAAGGTGTACGTGCAGGACCGGATGCGCGAGCACGGCTCCCAGTTGTGGTCCTGGCTCCAGGACGGCGCCCACTTCTACGTCTGCGGCGACGCCTCCCGGATGGCCAAGGACGTCGACCGGGCGCTGCGCGACGTCGCCATGGTGCACGGCGGGCTCGGTGAGGCGGAGGCGGCGGCTTATGTGAAACAACTCGCCGGTGACAAGCGGTACGTACGGGACGTGTACTGACGGTATTCGGCCATCGTGGCGTGTCCGTGGGCTCTTTTCAAACAGGAGTGGACAAGATCTGACACACCCTCCGACCGTGCAGAGCCGCACGGTCCGCCCCGAGGAAGGTCGTGGTCATGTCGCACCCGCACGTGTCGCCCATGAACCGGTCGTTCGTCAGCCGACGCCGGCTGCTGGAAGGGTCGGCCGCCGCGCTCGGCGCGCTCGCCCTGTCCGGACCGCTCGGCTCCCGTCCGGCCGCGGCGGCCGGAGAGCGGGAAACCCCGGAATGGAACGGCCGTATCGACGTGTTCCGGATCGGCACCGAGGACCCGCACACCACCCTCATGCCGTACGCCACGCTCGCCCAGGCCCTCGCCGCCGACCGCACCCGCTCCCCCTACCGGCTGAGCCTGGACGGCACCTGGAAGTTCGCCTACGCCGAGCGCCCCGACGACCGCGACGCCGACTTCCACCGCACCGACCTCGACGACAGCGACTGGGACGGCATCCCGGTCCCCGCCGCCTGGCAACTGCACGGCTACGACCGCCCCATCTACATCAACATCACCTACCCGTGGTGGGGCGCCAACGGCCTGGGCGAGGAGGCGCAGCCCCCGGCCGCGCCCGCCCGGTACAACCCCGTGGGCCAGTACCGCCGTACCTTCACCGTCCCGCGCGACTGGGCGGGCCGCCGCACCTTCCTGCACTTCGAGGGCGTCAAGTCCGCCCACTACGTGTGGATCAACGGGGAACTGGTCGGCTACCACGAGGACTCCTACGACCCCGCCGAGTACGACATCACCCCCCATCTCAGGCCGGGCACCAACCAGATCGCGGTCGAGGTCTACCGCTACTCCGACGGGGACTGGCTGGAGGACCAGGACATGATCCGGCTGAGCGGCATCTTCCGCTCGGTCTACCTGTACTCCACCCCGGCCGTGCACCTGCGCGACTTCCGCCTCGACACCCCGCTGAGCGACGACCACGGCGCGGCCGAACTGTCGGTCACCGCGAGCGTGCGCGACTACGGCGGAGAGGGCGCGGGCCGGTACTCCGTCGAGACCCAGCTGTACGACGCCGACGGGCACCCGGTGTGGCCCAGACCGCTGACGCAGGCCGTCGCCCTCGCGGCCGGCGACGAGGCGACCGTACAGGCGGCGAAGGCCGTACCCGCGCCGCGGCTGTGGTCGGCCGAACACCCGTACCTCTACACGGCCGTGCTCCGGCTGCGCGACCCGGCCGGCAAGGTGGTCGAAACCCTCTCCCACCGCGTCGGCCTGCGCGAGTTCGCCCTCCGCGACGGGCTGATGCGCATCAACGGACAGCCGATCTCCCTGCGCGGCACCAACCGGCACGAGATGCACCCGGTGCACGGCTCGGCCCTCACCCGCGCCGACATGGTCGAGGACATCGGCATCATCAAGCGGCTCAACATCAACACCGTCCGCACCTCGCACTACCCCAACAACCCGCAGTGGCTGGAACTCGCCGACGAGTACGGCCTGTACCTCGTCGACGAGACCAACCTCGAGACCCACGGCATCCGGAGCCAGTACCCCGGCGACCACCCCGACTGGACCGCCGCCTGCGTGGCCCGCGCGCAGAACATGGTCCACCGCGACAAGAACCACGCCTCGGCCGTCATCTGGTCCCTCGGCAACGAGGCCGGCGGCGGCAGCACCTTCACCGCCATGCACGACTGGATCCGCTCCTACGACACCACCCGCGTCATCCAGTACGAGGGCGACGACCGCCCCGGCATCAGCGACATCCGCTCCGAGATGTACGACAGCCCGTCCCGCGTCGAGGCACGCGCCAGGGACACCGCCGACACCCGGCCGTACGTCATGATCGAGTACAGCCACTCGATGGGGAACTCCACCGGAAACTTCAGGAAGTACTGGGACCTGGTCCGCCGGCACGACGTCCTCCAGGGCGGCTGGATCTGGGACTTCGTCGACCAGGCCCTCAGCTGGCCCACCCCGACCCGCAAGCTGTTCACCGAGTCCGGGCCCGCCGCGCTGAGCGGCGAGATCATCGCCCCCGCCGGCACCTTCGGCCGCGACAGGGGCGTCTCCGGCGGAACCGTCTTCGCCCGCGACGCCCGCCTCGACCTCACCGGCTCCCTCACCCTGGAAGCCTGGATCACCCCGGCGGTGACCGGCTACCACCAGCCGATCCTCGCCAAGGGCGACACCCAGTACGCGCTCAAGCAGTCGGGCCGCACCCTGGAGTTCTTCATCTACGGCGGCGGCCAGTGGATCACCGTGAACTGGACGGTCCCGGACGACTGGACCGGGCGCGAACACCACGTCGCGGGCGTCTTCGACGCGGACGCGGGCACCCTGACGCTGCACGTGGACGGCGAGGTGCGGGCCACCCGGACCACCACCCGGCGCCCCGACAACAACACCGCCTCGCTGTCCCTGGCGACGGATGTCGACAACCCGACCCGCGAGTTCAGCGGCACCATCCGCGCCGCCCGCGTCTACGCCCGGCCGCTGGGCGCCGGCGAACTGGGCTCCGCCGGCCGGGGCCCCGGTGACGACGGCGTGCGGTTCTGGTTCGACGCCGCCACCGTCGGGTTCAGTGAGCGGAAGCCGCGCGAGAAGACGTTCTACGCCTACGGCGGCGACTGGGGCGACAACCCCAACGACGGCGCCTTCTCCGGGGACGGCATCGTCACCGCCGACCGCGGACTCACCGGAAAGTCCGCCGAGGTCAAGCGGATCTACCAGGCCGTGCAGGCCACTTCGGGTGCCTCGCCCGGCGCGGTCACGCTCACCAACGAGTACCTCTTCACCAACCTCCGTGAGTTCGACGGACGTTGGGAACTGGTAGCTGACGGAAAGGTCGTACAGCGCGGCAAGCTGAGCCGCGGTCAGCTGGACGTGGCACCACTGTCCAGCAAGGACATCACCGTGCCGTTGCGGCTGCCCAGCGCCCCGGCGCCGGGCGCGGAGTACTTCCTCCAACTGTCCTTCACCACCCGCGAGAGCACGAAGTGGGCCAAGGCCGGCTTCGAGGTGGCCCGGCAGCAACTCGCCCTCGACGCGGGCAGCCCCGCCGTCACCCCCGTACCGCTCGACACCGTCCCCGCGCTGCGCCACACGGACGGCGCCGGGTCCGTCACCGTCACCGGCCGGGGCTTCTCGGTCGCCGTCGACAAGAAGACCGGCGTCATCACCTCCTACCGGGCCGCCGGCGCCGAGCTGATCTCCTCCGGGCCCGCCCCCAACTTCTGGCGGGCGCCCACCGACAACGACCGGGGCAACGGCCAGCACACCCGCAACCAGACCTGGCGCGACGCGGGCGCCCGGCGCGAGGTGACCGGGTTCGAGGTGCGCGCCCTGCGCGACAGGGCCGTCGAGATCAAGGTCACCGGCACCCTGCCCACGACCACTCCCTCGACGTACACCACCACCTACACGGTGTTCGGCAACGGCGAGATCAAGGTCGACAACACCCTGCACCCGGGCGCCGCCTCGCTCCCGTACCTCCCGGAGGTCGGCACCCTGCTGTTCCTGCCCGGCCGCCTGGAGAAGCTGCACTACTACGGCCGCGGCCCCGAGGAGAACCACTGGGACCGCAACGACGCCACCGACGTGGGCCTGTACTCCGGCACCGTCACCGGCCAGTGGACCCCCTATCTGCGTCCGCAGGAGAACGGCAACAGGACCGACGTCCGCTGGATCGCCCTCACCGACGGCGACGGCCGGGGCCTGCTGGTCTCCGGCGAACCCCTCCTGGAGGTCAACGCCTCGCACTTCACCCCGGAGGACCTCTCCGTCGGCGCCCGCCACGACTACCAGCTCACCCCGCGCGCCGAGGTCGTCCTGCGCCTCGGCCACCGGCAGATGGGCATCGGCGGCGACAACAGCTGGGGCGCGCACACCCACGACGAGTACAAGCTGTTCGCCGACCGCGACTACGCCTACACCTACCGGCTGCGCCCGCTGACCGGCGTGGAGCGGGCGACGGCGGCCTCCCGCAGGCCCACGGCCACGCGATAGCCGAGGCCCTTTCGTAGGTACCGTTTCCCGACGGAACACGAAACGGTACCTACGGAAGAGGGAACCTCCCATGGCCGAGCAGGACGAACGCTTCGACGTCGTGGTCCTCGGCGCCGGCCCCGGCGGCTATGTCGCCGCGGTCCGCGCCGCCCAACTGGGCAAACGCGTCGCGGTCGTCGAGGAGAAGTACTGGGGCGGGGTCTGCCTGAACGTGGGCTGCATCCCCACCAAGGCCCTCCTGCGCAACGCCGAACTCGCGCACATCTTCACCCACGAGGCGAAGACCTTCGGCATCAAGGTGGACGGCCAGGTCTCCTTCGACTACGGCGAGGCCTACCGCCGCAGCCGCAAGGTCGCCGACGGCCGCGTCAAGGGCGTCCACTACCTGATGAAGAAGAACAAGATCACCGAGATCGACGGCCGCGGCACCTTCCTCGACCCGCACACGATCCAGGTGACGGGCTACGAAGGCGAGACCCGCACCATCGGCTTCGACCACTGCGTCATCGCCACCGGCGCCACCCCCAGGCTGCTCCCCGGCACCAAGCGCAGCGCGCGCGTGGTGACCTACGAGGAGCAGATCCTCGCCGAGGACCTCCCGCAGTCGATCGTCGTCGCGGGCGCCGGCGCCATCGGTATCGAGTTCGCCTACGTCCTGCACAACTACGGCGTGAAGGTCACCGTCGTCGAGTTCCTGGACCGCGTCGCCCCCCTCGAGGACGCCGAGGTCTCCGCCGAACTCGCCAAGCAGTACCGGAAGCTGGGCATCGACGTGCTCACCTCCACCCGCGTCGAGTCGATCGACGAGTCCGGGCCGCAGGTCCGCGTCACCGTCACCGGCAAGGACGGCACCCAGCAGATCCTGGAGACCGACAAGGTCCTCCAGGCCATCGGCTTCGCCCCGAACGTCACCGGCTACGGCCTGGAGAACACGGGCGTGAAGGTGACCGAGCGCGGCGCCATCGACGTCGACGGCCGCTGCCGTACCTCCGTCCCGCACATCTACGCCATCGGCGACGTCACCGCGAAGCTGATGCTCGCGCACGCCGCCGAGGCGATGGGCGTGATCGCCGCCGAGACCCTCGCCGCCGCCGAGACCATGGAACTCGACTACGCGATGATCCCGCGCGCCACCTACTGCCAGCCCCAGATCGCCAGCTTCGGCTACACCGAGGCACAGGCGAGGGAGAAGGGCTACGACGTCAAGGTCGCGAAGTTCCCCTTCACCGCCAACGGCAAGTCGCACGGCCTCGGCGACACCACCGGCTTCGTCAAGCTCATCAGCGACGCCAGGTACGGCGAGCTGATCGGCGGCCACCTCATCGGCCCCGACGTCACCGAACTCCTGCCGGAACTCACCCTGGCCCAGCAGTGGGACCTCACCGTCCACGAGGTCGCCCGCAACGTCCACGCCCACCCGACCCTCGGCGAGGCCGTCAAGGAGGCCGTGCACGGCCTCGCCGGCCACATGATCAACATGTAGGAACAGCCGTACGACTCCGGCGGGGCCGCTCACCCGAACGGCCTCGCGGGAGTCGCCCCCGCCGTACGCCCGGGGTGTCCTGGCAGCAGCCACCAGGCTCGCAGCGACGGACGAGGGAGCGTGCATGCCGGACAGCACCTCGCCCGACCAGCGCGAACTGGAACAACTCCGGGCGCGGGTCGCGACCCTGGAGGCGGAACGCACCCCAAGCCGTGAGCGCAGGCACCCCTTCCGGGCCGTCGCCTCCGTCGTGCTGATCGTCCTCGGCTGCCTCCTCGCCCCGCTGAGCGTCGTCGCCACCTGGACCGCCGACATCGTGGGCGACACCGACCGCTACGTCGACACCGTCGCGCCGCTGGCCGCGGACCGCGACATCCAGAACGCCGCCGCGAACCGCGCGACCGACGCCGTCATGGCCCACCTCGACCTCCCGGCCCTGCTCCAGCAGGTCGCCCCCGCCCAGCGGCCCCTGGTCGAGAAGGCACTGGGCAAACTCGGCGACTCCCTGGAGGGCGCCGTCCGCAGCTTCGTCCACGACAAGGCGCAGGACGTCGTCGCCTCCGACGCCTTCCAGACGGTCTGGACCGACGCCAACCGGCGCGTCCACGCCACCGTCGACAAGGCCCTCACCGGCAGCGGGGGCGGCGCGGTCAAGCTGGAGAAGGACACGGTGACCGTCGACCTCGCACCCGTGGTCGACCAGGTCGAACAGCGCCTGGTCGACTCCGGCCTGAGCGCCGCGGGACGCCTCCCCGCCGTCCACACCGACTTCACCGTCGTGAGGTCCGACGACATCGGCCGGGTACGGACCTACTTCCGGGTGCTCCAGCTCGCCGGCGCCTGGCTGCCCGTCCTGGCCGTCCTGCTGGTCGCCGCCGGCGTCCTCCTCTCCCGGCACCGCCGCCGCACCCTGATCGTCTCCGCCCTCTGCTTCGCCTTCGCCACCCTCCTCCTCGGCATCGCCCTGACCGTCTTCCGCGTCGTCTACCTGGACGCCCTGCCCGCCGGGATCTCCCAGCCCGCCGCCGGATCCGTGTACGACACGCTGACCCGCTTCCTGCGCACCGGCGTCCGCGTGGTCGTCGCCCTCGGTGTCGTCATCGCCCTCGCCGCCTGGCTGACCGGACCCGGCCGCCGGGCCCGCCTCGCACGGCGCCTGTGGCACTCCGGCATCGGCGCCGTCCGCACCACCGCCGACCACGCCGGACTGCGCACCGGACCCGTCGGCCCGTTCCTGCGCCACTACCGCACCTGGGCCGTGTGGATCCTCGCAGCGGCGGCCGTCCTGACCTATCTCCTGTGGCCCTACCCCACCGGCTGGGTCGTCGTCGGCCTGGCCCTCGCCCTGCTCTTCGCCCTGAGCGTCGTCGACTTCCTGTCCTACGACTCCTTCGAAGCACCCCTGGACGACCGTGGAAAGGACACCCCCGCATGACTGCGCACTCCAACCCCTCCGCCCCGGACCCGCGCGGCGAGATCGGCACCTCCTGGTCCACCCCGCCCGGCGGCCCGCGAGGCCGCTCCGCCCGCGACAGCTGGGTGGCCGGCGGCATCACCTTCGCGGGCGTCCTGATGCTGTGCAGCGGCGTCCTCGGCGTCCTCCAGGGCATCGCGGCCATCGCCCGGGACGACGTGTACACCCGCGTCGGCGACTACGTCTACGCGATGAACCTCACCGGCTGGGGCTGGATCCACCTCGTCCTCGGCGTCTTCGTGGCGGCGACCGGCGGCGCCCTGCTCAGGGGCATGGCCTGGGCCCGCTTCGTCGGCATCTTCCTCGCCGCGCTCAGCCTGGTCGCCCAGTTCCTGTTCCTGCCCTACGGTCCCCTGTGGCCGATCACCCTGATGGGCATCGACGTGTTCGTGATCTGGTCGCTGGCGACACGAACCGATTCCGCGGCGGCGCAGGGCAGACAAGGCTGATGTCGGATTCCCGCCAGCGCCGAGAGTGCGGTTCGCCGATGCTTGACCCATGCGGAATGGGATGCACACCGACCGTGAGCGCTGTCTGCGGGCCGTGCGGTCGAAGGACGCGCGGTTCGACGGATGGTTCTACACGGCCGTCCTGACCACCGGAATCTACTGCCGGCCGAGCTGCCCCGTGGTACCGCCCAAGCCGGAGAACATGACCTTCCTGCCGAGTGCCGCCGCCTGCCAGCAGGCCGGGTTCCGCGCCTGCAAGCGCTGCCGGCCCGACACCAGCCCCGGCTCCCCGGAGTGGAACCAGCGCGCCGACCTGGTCGCCCGCGCCATGCGGCTGATCGCCGACGGCGTCGTCGACCGGGACGGCGTGCCCGGGCTCGCCGCCCGCCTCGGCTACAGCGCCCGCCAGGTCGAACGCCAGCTCCTCGCCGAACTCGGCGCCGGACCCCTCGCGCTCGCCCGCGCCCAGCGCGCCCAGACCGCCCGCGTCCTCGTCGAGACGACCGGGCTCCCCATGGCGGACGTCGCGTTCGCCGCCGGCTTCGCCTCCGTACGCGCCTTCAACGACACCGTGCGCGAGGTGTTCGCCCTCTCCCCGACCGAGCTGCGCACCCGCGCGGGGGGCGGCACACGGGTGGCGAGCACGGGCACCCTCCACCTGCGGCTGCCGTTCCGCGCCCCCCTCAACCCCGACAACCTCTTCGGCCACCTCGCCGCGACCGCCGTACCGGGCGTGGAGGAATGGCGCGCCGGAGCCTACCGGCGCACGCTCCGCCTCCCGTACGGCCACGGTGTCGTGGCCCTCACCCCGCGCCCCGACCACATCGGCTGCCGCCTCACCCTCACCGACCCGCGCGACCTCACCGTCGCCATCAGCCGCTGCCGGCGCATGCTCGACCTGGACGCCGACCCCGTCGCCGTCGACGACCAGCTGCGCACCGACCCGCTGCTGGCCCCGCTGGTGGACAAGGCGCCCGGCCGCCGGGTGCCCCGCACGGTCGACGAGGCGGAGTTCGCCGTACGCGCCGTGCTCGGCCAGCAGGTCTCCACGGCGGCGGCCCGCACCCACGCGGCCCGCCTCGTCACGGCCCACGGCGACCCGGTCGACGACCCGGAAGGCGGCCTCACCCACCTCTTCCCGACCCCGGAGTCCCTGGCCGCCGTAGACCCCGACTCCCTGGCGATGCCCCGCACCCGCCGCACCACCTTCACCACCCTCGTCGGCCGACTCGCCGACGGCACCCTGCACCTGGGTGTGGACAGCGACTGGTCCGAGACCCGCGCCCGCCTCCTCTCGCTGCCCGGCTTCGGCCCCTGGACGGCCGACGTCATCGCGATGCGCGCCCTCGGCGACCCCGACGCCTTCCTCCCCACCGACCTCGGAGTCCGGCGCGCCGCAGGGGAGTTGGGCCTCCCCTCCACCCCGGCCGCGCTCACCGCCCGCGCGACTGCCTGGCGCCCCTGGCGGGCGTACGCCGTCCAGTACCTGTGGGCGACCGACAGCCACCCGATCAACTTCCTTCCCGGATAAGGAAAAGGACATCAAGGACGTGAAGCACCACACCGTCACCGACAGCCCGTACGGTCCCCTCACCCTCGTCGCCGACGACGGCGTCCTGTGCGGCCTCTACATGACCGGACAACGCCACCGGCCACCCCAGGAGAGCTTCGGCCCCCGCGACGACACCCTCTTCGACGAGGCGCAGGACCAGCTGAAGGCCTACTTCGCGGGCGAGTTGCAGACCTTCACCCTCCGACTCGAGCTGCACGGCACCCCGTTCCAGCAGTCCGTCTGGCACCAGCTCCAGAAGATCCCGTACGGCGAGACCCGCTCCTACGGCGACCTCGCCGACGCCCTCGGCAAACCGAACGCCTCCCGAGCGGTGGGCCTGGCCAACGGCAAGAACCCCATCGGCATCATCGTCCCCTGCCACCGGGTCATCGGCGCCAACGGCAACCTCACCGGCTACGGCGGCGGCCTCCCCCGCAAACACCAACTCCTGACCTTCGAGAACGCCACCCCCACCCCGGCGGCCCTGTTCTGACCAGCCGCTCTCCGCGCCGGTGGCGGAGGGCCTAACCGCCCACAACCCACCGCACTCCCGCAACAACACCCAACAGAAGTGCCGGAACCATTTGGGGGACCGCGAGGATCGGACGGAGGCAACCGCGGGCGTCGTCCACCTGGGGAGAACCGGTCATTTCAGACGTCTTGCCCTGTGCTCAGCCGGTGCATCAGATGGGGCAACGCCGTGCCGATCGGTTCGCGTACGACCTAGTCGGCGATCTCGTCGTACGGGGTCGGTTCGGCGTTGATGATGATCAGGCGGGCGCCGTGGTCGGCGGCGATGCCGGCGAGGCCGGCGGCGGGCTGGACCTGGAGGGTGGTGCCGACGGCGACGAAGATCTGGGAGGCCTTGGTGATGGCGAGGGCCTCGCCGAGGACCATCGGGTCGAGACGTTCGCCGAACATGACGGTGGCGGACTTCAGGATGCCGCCGCAGGCCAGGCACGGCGGGTCGTCCTCGCCGGCCTCGACACGGGCGAGCGCGTCCTGCATCGGGCCACGGGTGTGGCACTTGGTGCAGATGAACTCGCGTGCGGTGCCGTGGAGTTCGACGACCTTGCGGGCGGGCAGTCCGGCGAGCTGGTGCAGTCCGTCGACGTTCTGGGTGATGACGCGCACCGGTACGCCGGAGCGCTCCAGCTCGACGATCGCGTGGTGCGCGGCGTTCGGCTCGGCCCGCAGGGCGCGGTTCCCCCGCCGCATCTGCCAGGAGCGGCGCCGGATCTCCGGGTCGCCCATGTAGTAATCGTAGGTGACGAGCTTCTCCGCCTCCGGATCCTTCCGCCACAGCCCGTTGGGCCCGCGGTAGTCGGGGATGCCGGAGTCGCAAGGCATCGGCAGATGTAACACGTGACGGGGGCGGAGAGCCTAACCGCCCACGGCCCACCGCACTCCCGCGACCACGCCCAACAGGAGTGCCGGGAGTATCCACCACCACGGCATGGCCCTCCGCACGGAAGGCACCAGCCACAACACAGTCGCGGCGCCGGCAGCCCCGATGGTGAGGACGCACGACAGCACGATTCCGGCGTAGGCGTCGTCGTCCCAGGTGCCGGACGGACTGATGGTCAACGCAGTCCAGCAGAAGTAGGCGGCGACGAGGGTGAGCAGGGTGAGGGGGACAGCGAGGACCAGGCGGAGGCAACCGCGGTCGTCGTCCACGTGGGAAGGGCTGGTCATCAGCGGAGTGCGTTCCTTGCCTCGTCCAGATCGTTCGCAAACCCACGTCCGTAGGCCTGGGCGTCGTCAGTCTGCCAGTACGGCCCGCCGTTGTAGCGCGCTGCCAGTTCCTGGTACTGGGCCGATGTCATCTCCTCGGCAGGCACATTGGCGAACTCGCTCTCCGCCTTGAGCTGGGCCAGGTACTCCGAGGCGATGAAGATGTTCTGCGCGGGGTCCTGCAGGGCTGTTTCCACCATGCCGCGCTGCTGGTCGGTGAGGTGTTCGGGGTCGTAGCCGAGAACCTCGGCGCCGCGTCGCACCTGGATGGCGATTTGACCCATGGACGTGTTGTCGGGATCACCGCCGAGGCGCCACGGCAGACTCTCGGGGGCGACTGGGCTCAAGGGAGAGTCCGCCTGTTCGCGGATGGTGTCGGTGATGTCGTCCAGGATGCCGGGCTGTCCGCCGATTTCCTGCCACGCGATACCGGCGACCATGTCCGGCGGCAGTCCCGAGTTCCGTGCCGCAGCCTTGATGATCTCCTTGTTCGCAGCGATCCAGTCGGCCCGTTCCTGGGCGTTGGCGGGCGGGCTCCAGTAACTGTCCTTCGCTCCAGGGAGGTTGGCGACCTGGAGGCGGATGTCCCGCAGGGTCGGGGAGACGATGTCGTCGCCGGCGGTGGGGTAGTAGTCCTGTTTGGGGCCGCTGCCGGGCAGCCGTGTCAGCGGGTTCGTGCTTGCCTCGGCCGCTTCGCGCCGCAGGTCCGCGATCGCCGAGACGATGTCGACACGTTGGATGAAACCCATCCGGAAGTCCGGCAGCAGATCGTAGGCCTGCTTGAGCTCGTGCACGCAGATCTCCCGCGCCTCGTGCTCCGTGATCTTCGCCAGGTGGAAGTCCCCGCCGGCCGCGTCGTGCAGCCGGTTCGCGTCGTCGCGGATGTCGTCGACATCCATGGTCAGCTCGGCGAAGAAGTCCATGACACCGGTGGTCGCCCGCATGTCCTCCCACTGGCGCATCGGCTCCGCCTCCTGGGCGTCACGGGTAATGGCCGTGCCTTTGGTGTGGATCAGGTTCGCGAGGGACTGCTCGTTCGCCTTGCCGTTGGAGTAGTGGGCCTTGGCGACCTCCAGCGCGAACGCGTAGCTGCTCAGGGCGCTGGCGGCCTTGTCGTAGCCCTCCGCGAGCTGCGCGATGAGCTTGCGCCCCTCGGTGAGCCGTGCCTCGTAGTGCTGACTGCCCTCGCTCTTCCACTGCGTGTGCTTCTCCGCCCGCTCGGCGGAGGGATCGACCGCCACGAGCATGTCGTGCAGGCGCTTGAACTCGTCCGCGTTCCGCTCGACGAGGGGCGGGTCACAGCTCTCCAAGAACTCGACGTCCTTGCGGTGGCTTATGCCGCTGCTCATCGAGCCTCCGGGGCGACGTACTGGCCGTACTCCAGAACGCTGTCGAGGAAGTGTTGAGCCGTGTCGTCGTCGATCTTCACGAAGTCGCTGCCGGTCGTCCGCAGGCGGGTGGAGAGCGCCGCGAACAGGGCGACGGCGTCCAGGTACTGGTCATCGGCGAATCCGGCGAACCGTGCTACCTGCTTGGCCACGTCCTCGGGCGTGCGAGGCACCCGGGCCATGGTGGTCAGCTCGGCGTCGGGCCGCCCCTCGTGGAGGAAGCCCGCGATCTCGATCAGCAGATTCGCGTTGCCGTTGATCGACTCGGCCTTGGCAACCAGGGACCCTGTGGCTGGGGCAACGGCCCCGCCCCCTCCGTCTGCCGGCAACTGGTCGATCTGCATGCCGCTCTGCTGACGCGCCAAGGCGTCAGCCTTCAACTGGGCCCACTCCTCTTCGAAAGACAACCTGTTCCCCCTCCAGCCCGTCACCTCGAACAACCAATCGATCATGCCACTGGGAAGGCGCGTACCGAAACCTCGCCACTCCGTCTGCGGGCCGGTTCACACACGGTCTTGGCCAGTCGGGCACAACCCCGGAGAGACAGCGAAGGCGGGGGCCGCCCGGCATCCTGTGTCGTATGCGCTCTCAAGACCTGGACGTGCGTACGACCGACAGGGCATGGCCTCGAGCCCAGCCGCCGCGCAGTCCCTGCTGATCGTCCACCACGCCGGATGCTTTGACGGAATCCCCCTGTCCGTGGACACTCCGGCACCGGTGAGGACGGCGACGAGGGGCTTGCTCATGGGGTCGAGGGTAGGGCGGTCGATCGGGGTGCGGCGAACAAATATTCGGCGCCACGTCGAGGGCTAACAGCCGCGCGTCAGCCCACCCGCAGGCCGTTCTCCAGCTCGACCGTGCCCGAGCCGTCCGCCAGGGTGTCCAGGGCGGCCAGGACCCGGTGGCCGAGTGCGCCGAGCAGGTGCTCGGTGATCTCCTCGCGCGGGACAAGACGCCAGGACAGCAGCTCCTCCTCCTGAAGCCGGATCGCCTTCAGATCGGTCTTGTCGAGGACCCCGCCGTCGTACACGTACGCCACCAGCGGGGGACGGCCCGGGCCGGTCACCCAGTCCACGGCGAGCAGCCGCCCGAGCGGGCGGTCGAGGCCGATCTCCTCCAGCGTCTCGCGGCGCGCCCCCTGGCGTGGGGACTCGCCCTCGTCGGACTCGATGGTGCCGCCCGGCAGCGCCCAGCCCTCGCGGTAGTTGGGCTCGACGAGAAGGACCCGCCCCCGCGAGTCCCGGAACAGGGCGGCGGCCCCGGCCAGGACACGGGGGAGGGAGGCGATGTACGAGGCGAAGTCGGAGGCGCTGGAAGTAGTCACCTTCGAAGGTTATCCAGCGGACGCATCCCTCCCCGTCTCGTCGCGAACTTCATCCGAACGCATGACCCGTGCCGCCGGCGTCCATGACCACCGGTGACAACCGCTCCGCCTCGGTCAGGCGCACCGTCCGCTCCGCCAGCTCGCTGACCCGCACCCCGTCGAAACCGAACACCGCGCTGCGCACGGTGTCCTCCAGCGGGTCCTTCCAGTGGGCGGGGATCGCCGCCGCGCCGCTCAGGACGCCCGCCACGGACCCGGCCGTCGCGCCGTTGGAGTCGGTGTCCAGGCCGCCGCGGACTGTGAGGGCGACGGTCCGGGTGAAGTCGCCGTCGCCGTACAGCAGCCCGGCGGTGAGGACGGCGGCGTTCGGCACGGTGTGGATCCAGCCCAGGCCCGCGGTCTCCCCGTCCAGGGTGACGAGGGTGTCCTCCCAGCTCAGACCCGCTTCATGGAGGGAGACCACCCGGCGTACGGTCCTGGCGAGGCGGCAGCTCGCCGGTACGACGGCCAGCGCCTCGTCGAGTGCCGCGCGCACCGTCGGCGCGGTGAAGGCCGCCGAGACCAGCGCCGCCGCGAACATCGCGCCGTAGACGCCGTTGCCGGTGTGCGACAGCACCGCGTCCCGGCGGGCCTGGGCGGCGGCCCGGCGCGGATCGCCCGGGCAGGTCCAGCCGTGGATGTCGGCGCGGATGAGGGCGCCGATCCACTCCTGGCAGGGGTTGTCGTACGTCGCCGTCAGGGGCGGTCGGATGCCATTGGCGAGGTTGCGGTACGCGGCGCGTTCCGCGGTGAACGTCTGCAGATACGGCAGCCGCAGCAGCCACAGGTCACCGACCTGCTCGGTGCTGAAGCCGAAGCCGTGCCTCTCCAGCAGGTCCAGGCCGAGGACGGCGTAGTCGACGTCGTCGTCGCGGCAGCTGCCGTGGATCCTGCCGCGTACGCACTGGCGCCACTCGGGGCGCAGCAGCGCGCGGTCCTCGTCGGTGGCGGGCTCGGGCAGGTAGTCGGTGAGCGGGAGGGCCCCGGCCCGCCGCAGATAGGCGTCGATGCGCTCACGCGTCCACACCTCCCCCCGTTCGACCGGCTTGCCGAGCATGTTGCCCGCGATCCGGCCGAGCCAGCCGCCCAGGACGCGGTCGGCGAGCGTCGGTGACGGCGTCGGCTGTGGCTCGGTGCCCGCGGAGGTCATGCATCCGGTCTACCCGAATCCGGGGGACCTCGCCCTGGTTTCGCGCGGTCGCACAGCGGGGCCTCAGCGTTGTCGCAGGGTTGTCGCAGGGTCCGGTACCGCATGACGGCGGGGGCGTCCTCCGGTTAAGGTCGCTGCGGCGCGACTGGCCCTGACGTGCGTGGGGCCCGGTACAGCAAGGGGTTGGAACGGTGGTGGACGCTGCAGCGCGGGGCACCCGACGGGTGCTGGTGGCCGCGGACAAGTTCAAGGGCTCGCTGACGGCCGTACAGGTCGCCGAGCGGGTGACGGCCGGGCTGCGCCGGGTCGTGCCGGACGTCGAGGTCGAGGCCCTGCCCGTCGCCGACGGCGGCGACGGCACGGTCGACGCGGCGGTCGCGGCCGGCTTCGAACGCCGGGAGGTGCGGGTCGCCGGGCCGCTCGGACACGAGGTCACCGCGGCGTTCGCGGTGCGCGGAGACACCGCGGTGGTGGAGATGGCGGAGGCGAGCGGTCTGCAGAGACTGCCGTCCGGGGTCTTCGCACCGCTCACCGCGTCGACGTACGGCTCCGGAGAGCTGCTGCGGGCAGCGCTCGACGCGGGGGTGCGCACGATCGTGTTCGGGGTCGGCGGCAGCGCCACCACGGACGGCGGCGCGGGCATGCTCTCCGCGCTCGGCGCGCGGTTCCTCGACGAGGACGGCGAGCCGGTGGCACCGGGCGGCGGAGGGCTCGCGGATCTCGCGCGGGCCGATCTGTCCGGCCTCGACCCGCGGCTGTCCGACGTGGAGCTCGTCCTCGCGAGCGACGTCGACAACCCGCTGACCGGGCCCAAGGGCGCGCCGGCGGTGTACGGGCCGCAGAAGGGCGCCTCCCCGGACGACGTCGAGGCGCTGGACGCGGCACTCGCGCACTACGCGCGCGTGCTGGAGAAGGCCGTCGGCGCCAAGGCCGCGGAGTACGCCGTCGCGCCCGGCGCCGGGGCCGCGGGAGGCATCGGATACGGCGCCCTGCTGCTCGGTGCGCGGTTCCGGGCCGGTATCGAGGTCATGCTCGACGTCCTGGGCTTCGCGCCCGCGCTGGAACGGGCCGAGCTGGTGATCACCGGCGAGGGCTCGCTGGACGTACAGACCCTGCACGGCAAGGCACCGGCCGGGGTCGCCGCGGCGGCGCGTGCCGCGGGCAAGGACGTCGTCGCGGTGTGCGGACGCCTCGCCCTGCCCCCGGAGGCGCTGGGCCGGGCCGGCATCCGACGCGCGTACCCCCTCACGGAGGTCGAGCCCGACGTGGCGACCTGCATCACGGACGCGGGCCCGATCCTGGAACGAGTGGCGGAACGCATCGCCCAGGACTACCTCACCTGACAACCTCGGGACCTTTTGGCGGCCGCCAGGGGCAACCTCCCCAGGGGCGCGGGGAACTGCGCGACCAGCCACGACGGCGCCGCAGACGACGAATCACCCGCGGATACGTGAAGGGCCCCGGACCGAATCCCGGTCCGGGGCCCTTCCGCTCAAGCACCGCAGGTCAACGCACCGCAGGTCACGGCAACTGCGCCGCCCGCGCCTCCCGCCGATTGCCGCGGAAGTTGTTCACCCGCCGAGCCGTCGCGAACAGCGGAATCACCGCGCCCATGACCAGCTGCAGGGCGCAGCCCGTCTGGAGCAGGAGCTGCCCGCTGGGCGCGTCGAAGGCCCACGCCGCCAGCAGCCCCATCGACAGCACGATCCAGGCGAGCATCGCACCGGCGAGACGCCCCCGCGGCTTCGGGTACTCGACCCGGCTCACCATCAGCCACGCCGTGCCGAGGATGGCGAGGAGCGTCGCCACGAAGGGCAGTTCCAGCAGGACGATCGAGACGACCGTCAGGGCGCCGAACGGCGACGGCATGCCCTGGAACATGCCGTTCGGTGGTGTCACGCAGGAGAAGCGGGCGAGCCGCAGCACCACCGCCAGCAGTACGACGATCGCGCCCACCGCCGCCACCCGCTGATGGGCGTCGTCGGCGACCATGCCGTAGACGAGGACGAAGTACGCCGGCGCCAGGCCGAAGCTGATCAGGTCGGAGAGGTTGTCCAGCTCCGCGCCCATGGGGGAGGAGCGCAGCTTGCGTGCCACCAGGCCGTCGAAGAGGTCGAAGACCGCCGCGCAGAGCATCAGGATGACCGCCGTGGCCGCGCTGTGGCGGGCCATTCCGGATTCCTGGCTGCCGGTGAGGTGCGGGATCAGGATGCCGGTGGTGGTGAAGTACACCGCCATGAAGCCGCACGTGGCGTTGCCGAGAGTGAGAGTGTCCGCTATCGACAGGCGCAGAGAGAGGGGCATCTCCTCCTCTTCGTCCGTCTCGTCGGCCTCCGGCACCCAGCCGGCCTGTGTCTCAGGGTCAATCACGGTCAATTCGAGTCACCCCTGCCACGGTCTTCTGCCCGACCTCGACCGCGACCTCCACGCCCTCGGGCAGGTAGATGTCGACGCGTGAGCCGAAGCGGATCAGTCCGATGCGGTCGCCCTGCTCCACCTTCGTGCCCTCGGGGACGTAGGGGACGATGCGGCGGGCGACGGCGCCGGCGATCTGGATCATCTCGATGTCACCGAGCTCGGTGTCGAAGTGCCAGACGACGCGCTCGTTGTTCTCGCTCTCCTTGTTGAACGCCGGAACGAACCCACCGGGGATGTGCTCCACGGAGGTCACCGTGCCGGAGAGCGGCGCGCGGTTGACGTGGACGTTGAGCGGGCTCATGAAGATCGCGACCCGGGTGCGTCCGTCCTTCCACGGCATGATGCTCTGCACCACACCGTCGGCGGGGGAGATGACCCGGCCCGTCGCGATCTCGCGCTCGGGGTCGCGGAAGAACCACAGCATGCCCGCCGCGAGGGCGGTGGCGGGCACGGCGACGGCCTTGGCGGCACCCGAGCGGCGGGCACGCAGAAGGCTGACGGCTGCGGTGGCGACGGTCGGCAGGAGCCACGGCGATGCTCCGCGCGCGAGGCGTGCGCCTACCAGGCGGTCGCGGTGTGCAGAGGTTTGGCTGTGGGGCATGGATGACCTTCGTAGCGGATGATGCCGCGCTTCGACGGGGGGACGGCGGCTTTCCGGCGATCGTAGCGGTTCGCGAGCACAACTGGGTAAGCCAGGAAGCCGAGTCGGCGGCGCAGGGAAGTTGACGGGGTGTGACCTTCTTCTCGAAGAAAACACCCCCAACCCGTACATCTATCCCTGGAACCGGTACTCCTCGAGCAGTCGGCGCCCGATGATCATTTTCTGGATCTCGGCGGTGCCTTCACCGATCAGCAGCATCGGGGCCTCGCGGTAGAGGCGCTCGATCTCGTACTCCTTGGAGAAGCCGTAGCCTCCGTGGATCCGGAAGGCATCCTCCACGACCTCCTTGCAGTACTCGGAGGCCAGGTACTTGGCCATCCCCGCCTCGAGGTCGTTTCGCTCGCCGGAGTCCTTTTTGCGTGCAGCGTTCACCATCATCGCATGCGCGGCCTCGACCTTGGTAGCCATCTCGGCGAGCTTGAACTGGATGGCCTGGTGCTGCGCGATCGGCTTGCCGAACGTGTGCCGCTGCTGGGCGTAGGAGACCCCCAGCTCGAAGGCACGCTGCGCGACACCGCAGCCACGCGCCGCGACGTTGACCCGGCCGACCTCGACGCCGTCCATCATTTGGTAAAAACCTCGGCCGGTGGCCCCGCCGAGCACGCTGTCGGCGGGAAGCCGCAGCCCATCCATGATCAGTTCGGTGGTGTCGACGCCCTTGTAGCCCATCTTGTCGATCTTGCCCGGGATGGTGAGGCCGGGGCGGACCTCGCCGAAGCCGGGCTCCTTCTCGATCAGGAAGGTCGTCATCGACTTGTGCGGGGCCGTGCCCTGCGGGTGTCCTTCGTCACTGCGCACGAGAACGGCCACCAGGGAGGACGTACCGCCGTTGGTGAGCCACATCTTCTGGCCGTTGAGGACGTACTCCTCGCCGTCCCTCACCGCCTTCGACGTGATGGCGGACACGTCCGAGCCCAGGCCCGGCTCCGACATCGAGAACGCGCCCCGGATGTCACCCGCCGCCATACGGGGCAGGAAGTGGTCCTTCTGCTCCTGCGTGCCGTGCTGCTTGAGCATGTACGCCACGATGAAGTGGGTGTTGATGATCCCGGAGACGGACATCCAGCCGCGGGCGATCTCCTCGACGCAGAGCGCGTACGTCAGGAGCGACTCGCCCAGGCCGCCGTACTCCTCGGGGATCATCAGGCCGAACAGGCCCAGCTCCCTGAGACCGTCGACGATCGCCTGCGGGTACTCGTCGCGGTGCTCCAGCTCGGTCGCGACCGGAAGGATCTCCTTGTCCACGAAGTCGCGGACGGTGGAGAGGATCTCCTGCTGGACGTCGGTGAGACCGGCGGTCTGCGCGAGTCGGGCCATGGTTCAGCGCTCCTGAGGTTCCGGGCGGCCGGGCTGCTCGCCGCCGCGCTCCTTGATGTACGTCTCGGTCGGCACCATCACCTTGCGGCGGAACACGCACACGAGCGTGCCGTCCTGCTTGTAGCCCTTGGTCTCGACGTGGACGATCCCGCGGTCGTTCTTCGACTTGGAGGGCCACTTGTCGAGCACGGTCGTCTCGCCGTAGATCGTGTCGCCGTGGAAGGTCGGCGCCACGTGCTTCAGCGACTCGATCTCCAGGTTGGCGATCGCCTTGCCGGAGACGTCCGGGACCGACATGCCGAGCAGGAGCGAGTAGATGTAGTTGCCGACCACCACGTTCCTGCCGAAGTCCGTCGTGCTCTCGGCGTAGTTGGCGTCCATGTGGAGCGGGTGGTGGTTCATGGTGAGGAGACAGAACAGATGGTCGTCGTACTCGGTGACCGTCTTGCCGGGCCAGTGCTTGTACACCGCGCCGACCTCGAACTCCTCGTAGGTGCGTCCGAACTGCATCGCGCTCAGGCCTCCGGGATCTCGAACGAGCTGGTGCGCTTCATGCCGGCGGCGCGGCCCTTGCCCGAGACGACCAGGGCCATCTTGCGGCTGGCCTCGTCGATCATCTCGTCGCCGAGCATCGCGGAGCCCTTCTTGCCGCCCGCCTCGGACGTGTAGTACTCGTACGCGTCCAGGATCAGCTCGGCGTGGTCGTAGTCCTCCTGCGAGGGCGAGAAGATCTCGTTGGACGCCTCGACCTGGCCGGGGTGCAGCACCCACTTGCCGTCGAAGCCGAGCGCGGCGGCGCGCTGCGCGACCGCGCGGTAGCCGTCCACGTTGCGGATCTGGAGGTAGGGGCCGTCGATCGCCTGGAGGTCGTTGGCGCGGGCGGCCATCAGGATCTTCATCAGGATGTAGTGGTAGGCGTCCGCCGGGTAGCCCGGCGGCTGCTCGCCCACGACCAGCGACTTCATGTTGATCGACGCCATGAAGTCGGCCGGACCGAAGATGATCGTCTCGATCCGCGGACTGGCCTGCGCGATCTCGTTGACGTTGTTGAGGCCCTGCGCGTTCTCGATCTGCGCCTCGATGCCGATACGGCCGACCTCGAAGCCCATGGTCTTCTCGATCTGCGTCAGCAGCAGGTCGAGCGCGACGACCTGCTGCGCGTTCTGCACCTTCGGCAGCATGATGCAGTCCAGGTTCGGGCCGGCGCCCTCGACGACCGTGACGACGTCGCGGTACGTCCACTCGGTCGTCCAGTCGTTGACGCGCACGACCCTCGTCTTGCCGGTCCAGTCGCCCTCGTTGAGGAACTTGACGATCGTGTGCCGCGCCTCGGGCTTGGCGAGCGGGGCGCACGCGTCCTCCAGGTCGAGGAAGACCTGGTCGGCGGGGAGGCCCTGCGCCTTCTCCAGGAAGCGCGGGTTGCTCCCGGGGACCGCGAGGCAGGAGCGTCGCGGACGAAGCCGGTTCACGGGGGCGGGCGTGGTCATGCGGGGACCTCCAGGGGGTCGGGCAGGGGGTCGAGCTTGTTCGCTTTCCGGATCTCGTCGACGATGCGGCCGATGATGCCGGTGATGTCGAAGTCCTTCGGAGTGAAGACCGCGGCCACTCCGGCGGCCCGTAGCTGCTCGGCGTCACCATTCGGGATGATGCCACCGGCGATCACCGGTATGTCTGTGGCACCGGCCACACGGAGCCGTTCGAGGACGTCCGGCACGAGCTGGGCGTGCGAGCCGGAGAGGATGGACAGGCCCACCGCGTGCACGTCCTCGGCGAGCGCCGCTTCCACGATCTCCTCCGGGGTGAGCCGGATGCCCTGGTAGACCACCTCGAAGCCGGCGTCACGCGCGCGTACGGCGATCTGCTCGGCGCCGTTGGAGTGTCCGTCCAGACCCGGCTTGCCGACCAGGAAGCGCAGCTTGCCGCAGCCCAGGTCACGGGCGGTGGCGTCCACCTTCGCCCGCACCCCGGCCAGCGCCGAGCCCGCCACGACGGGCACGGCCACCGGCGCCGACGACACGCCCGTGGGGGCGCGGAACTCCCCGAACACCTCCCGCAGGGCGCCCGCCCACTCGCCGGTGGTGACTCCGGCGCGGGCGCACTCCAGGGTGGCCTCCATGAGGTTGTCGGTGCCCTTGGCGGCCTCCTTCAGCCGCTCCAGCGCCTTGCAGGGGCGCGGGTGGTTGAAGGGCGGCTGGTAGCGCGTGTCGCGCCAGCGCTGGAGAGAGGAGACGACCCGGGCCTCCACGGCCGGGTCGACCGTCTGGATCGCCGTGTCGAGATCGGCGGTCAGCGGGTTCGGCTCGGTCGTCTCGAAGATGTTGACGCCCACGATCTTCTCCTGACCGGACTCGATCCGGCCCCGGCGTTCGGCGTGCGAGGAGACCAGCTGCGACTTCAGGTAGCCGGACTCCACGGCGGCCATCGCGCCGCCCATCTCCTGGATCCGGTCGATCTCCGCGAGGGACTCCTCGACCAGCGCCGCGACCTTCGTCTCGATGACGTGCGAGCCCTCGAAGATGTCCTCGTACTCCAGCAGGTCGCTCTCGTGGGCGAGGACCTGCTGGATGCGCAGCGACCACTGCTGGTCCCAGGGCCTGGGCAGCCCGAGGGCCTCGTTCCACGCGGGCAGCTGCACGGCACGCGCGCGTGCGTCCTTCGACAGCGTCACCGCCAGCATCTCCAGGACGATCCGCTGGACGTTGTTCTCCGGCTGCGCCTCGGTCAGTCCGAGGGAGTTGACCTGGACGCCGTAGCGGAACCGGCGCTGCTTGGCGTCCTCGATGCCGTAGCGCTCACGGGTGATCCGGTCCCAGATGCGGCCGAAGGCGCGCATCTTGCACATCTCCTCGATGAACCGCACGCCCGCGTTGACGAAGAACGAGATACGGGCGACGACATCCCCCTTGCGGTCCTCGGGGATCTGGCCGGACGCGAACACCGCGTCCAGCACGGCGATCGCGGTGGACATCGCGTACGCGATCTCCTGGACCGGTGTGGCGCCCGCCTCCTGCAGGTGGTAGCTGCAGATGTTGATCGGGTTCCACTTGGGGATGTGGTTGACCGTGTAGCAGATCATGTCCGTCGTCAGCCGCAGCGACGGCTCCGGCGGGAACACGTGCGTGCCCCGGGACAGGTACTCCTTGACGATGTCGTTCTGGGTCGTGCCCTGGAGCAGGGTGACGTCCGTGCCCTGCTCCTCGGCGACGACCTGGTAGAGCGCCAGCAGCCACATGGCGGTGGCGTTGATGGTCATCGAGGTGTTCATCTGCTCCAGCGGTATGTCCTGGAACAGCCTGCGCATGTCACCGAGATGGGCCACCGGCACGCCGACCCGGCCGACCTCGCCGCGGGCGAGGACGTGGTCGGAGTCGTATCCGGTCTGGGTCGGCAGGTCGAAGGCGACCGACAGACCCGTCTGGCCCTTGGCGAGGTTGCGCCGGTACAGCTCGTTGGACGCCTCGGCCGTGGAGTGACCGGCGTAGGTCCGCATGAGCCACGGCCGGTCCTTCTGACGCTCACTCATGGACGCCTCTCAGATGTCGCGGAAGCGGTTGATGGCGTCGATGTGCGTGGCGCGCATCTCCTCGTCACGGACGCCGAGGCCGTCCTCCGGGGCCAGGCACAGGACGCCGACCTTGCCCTGGTGGAGGTTGCGGTGCACGTCGTAGGCGGCCTGACCGGTCTCCTCCAGGCCGTACACCTTCGACAGCGTGGGGTGGATCTTTCCCTTGGCCACGAGGCGGTTGGCCTCCCAGGCCTCGCGGTAGTTGGCGAAGTGGGAGCCGATGATGCGCTTGAGGGACATCCACAGGTAGCGGTTGTCGTACTCGTGGTTGTAGCCGGACGTCGACGCGCAGGTGACGATCGTGCCGCCCTTGCGGGTGACGTAGACGCTGGCGCCGAAGGTCTCCCGTCCCGGGTGTTCGAAGACGATGTCGACGTCTTCGCCGCCGGTCAGTTCGCGGATGCGCTTGCCGAACCGCTTCCACTCCCGCGGGTCCTGGTGGTGTTCGTCCTTCCAGAACCGGTAGTCCTCGGCGTTGCGGTCGATGATCGCCTCCGCGCCCATCCTCCGGCAGATCTCCGCCTTCTGCGGGCTGGAGACGACACAGATCGGGGTGGCGCCGCCGGCGAGCGCGAACTGCGTGGCGTACGAACCGAGTCCGCCGCTCGCGCCCCAGATCAGCACGTTGTCGCCCTGCTTCATGCCGGCGCCGTTGCGGGAGACCAGCTGTCGGTAGGCGGTGGAGTTCACCAGGCCCGGCGCGGCGGCCTCCTCCCAGGACAGATGGCCCGGCTTGGGCATCAGCTGGTTGGACTTCACCAGCGCGATCTCCGCGAGGCCGCCGAAGTTCGTCTCGAAGCCCCAGATCCGCTGCTCCGGGTCGAGCATCGTGTCGTTGTGGCCGTCGGAGGACTCCAGCTCCACGCTCAGGCAGTGCGCGACGACCTCGTCGCCCGGCTTCCAGGCGTTCACGCCCGGGCCGGCGCGCAGCACCACGCCCGCCAGGTCGGAACCGATGACGTGGTACGGCAGGTCGTGCCGCTTCGTCAGCTCGCTCAGCCGCCCGTAACGCTCCAGGAAGCCGAACGTCGAGAGCGGCTCGAAGATCGAGGTCCACACGGAGTTGTAGTTGACCGAGGAGGCCATGACGGCCACCAGGGCCTCGCCCGGGCCGAGCTCGGGCAGGGCCACCTCGTCGAGGTGGAGCGACTTGCGGGGGTCCTTGTCGCGGGTCTCGAGGTCCGCGAACATCTCCGTCTCGTCCTTGTGCACGGTGATCGCGCGGTACGACTCGGGGAGCTGCAGGGCGGCGAAGTCGGCCGGTGTCGAGTCCGGTGACTGGATCGCTTCGAGGATGTCCTTCATGGTCACGGTGTTGCCTCCGGCGAAGAGCGCCCTGAGGGAGGGGCGCTGAGGGTCTCTGAGAAGGCGCCGTCGGTTCGGCGGTGGGTGCTGTTCGGCAGCGCTTTGTGGCGCGGGAGGTTGCCTGTGACGCAGGCGTCCGGGCGCGCAGGCCATTGGCTTGCGGGGACAGCCGGCGTACGAAGGGTCTCTGCACGCCGGCCGCCCGGACACCTTCAACGTATGACACCGCGTGTCACCTCGCAAGGCACTGAGTGCCAGAACTTCGCCTCAAATGAAATCTTTACGTAACAAATGAGCGATGATCGATCGAACGCGCTCCGAAATCCACGCCAAAAGGTGCTCTGACATGCCAAAACGGCCACCCGGTGGGGTGGCCGTCGGCGTGGTGCGGAGGGGTGCGGTGGAGGCCTCAGCGCTCCTTGAGTGCCTGCTCGATGGTCCGCATGACCTCGTCGAGCGGGGCGTCGGTGCGGGCGACCGTCACCAGGACCTCGCCCTGGGCGGAGACCGTCGCCGGCACCTGGGGCGACGCGGGCGCACCGGCGCGCCCGGCGCCGATGCCCGTCCCGAACGTCCTGCGGACGATCGCGAAGGCGTGGTCGAGCTGGGCCTCCACATCGCCCTGGCCGCCGGCCCGCAGCCAGCGCCGCAGCACGTGGTTGTGGGCGGTGACCACGGCGGAGGCGGCGACCTCGGCGAGCAGCGGGTCGTCGTTGGCGTCGTCGTCGTGCGCGTGCTCGTCGAAATGGCCCAGGAGATAGCGGGTGAACAGGCGCTCGTAGCGGGCCACCGACGCGATCTCCGCCTCCCGCAGGGTGGGCACCTCGCGGGTCAGCTGGTAGCGGGCCACCGAGATCTCCGGCTGGGCCGCGTACATCTTCATGACTTCCTTGATGCCGCGGCACACGGTGTCGAGCGGATGCTCGTGCGCGGGTGCCGCGTTGAGCACCGCCTCGGCGCGGATCAGGGTGTCGTCGTGGTCGGGGAAGATCGCCTCTTCCTTGGAGCGGAAGTGACGGAAGAAGGTGCGCCGGGCGACCCCCGCCGCGGCCGCGATCTCGTCGACGGTGGTCGCCTCGTACCCCTTGGTCGAGAACAGCTCCATGGCCGCCGCCGCCAGTTCACGGCGCATCTTGAGGCGCTGTGCCGCCGCGCGGCTGCCCGCGGCGCTCTCCGGGGCGTCGGAAGTGGCTGGGGTACGTGAGGACCTGGCGGGCTGGGACATGACCTGAACGTACTGCATGTGCGCAGCACGTTGCGCAGGTCCGGGCTTTCCCCCGCCCGGGGCGGGCGGGAGCGCCCCGGCCGGGTCCAGGAGTCCGCCCCAGTCCCGGCCGCCGGTGAACCGGTCGCCGACGCCGTCAGCGGCGGGCATGTTCGCGGAAACCCCGGCCGGTCTTGCGGCCGAGGCAGCCCGCGGCCACCAGGTGCTCCAGGAGCGGGGCCGGGGCGAGTCCCGGGTCGCGGAACTCCCGGTGCAGCACCTTCTCGATGGCGAGGGAGACATCCAGCCCGACGACGTCGAGGAGCTCGAAGGGGCCCATCGGGTAGCCGCCGCCCAGCTTCATCGCGGCGTCGATGTCGTCGAGGGAGGCGTAGTGCTCCTGGACCATCTTGATCGCGTTGTTGAGGTAGGGGAACAGCAGCGCGTTCACGATGAAGCCCGCACGGTCTCCGCAGTCGACGGCGTGCTTCCTGATCCGTCCGCACACCTCGTGAACTGTCGAGTGGACGTCCTCCGCCGTCAACACCGTACGGACGATCTCGACCAGCTTCATGGCCGGCGCCGGGTTGAAGAAGTGCATCCCGATCACGTCCTGCGGGCGCGAGGTGGCGCGGGCGCAGGCGATGACCGGCAGCGAGGAGGTGGTGGTGGCGAGGACGGCGCCCGGCTTGCAGACCTTGTCCAGCGTCGCGAACAGCTGCCGCTTGACCTCCAGGTCCTCGGCGACCGCCTCGACGGCCAGGTCGACGTCGGCGAAGGCGTCGTAGGACCCGGCGGGGGTGATCCGCTCCAGGGTCTGCGCGGCGGCCTCGGCGGTCAGCCGGCCCTTGTCGACCGAGCGGGCCAGGGACTTGCCGACCCGGGCCTTGGCCGACCGGGCCTTCTCCTCGCTGCGGGCGGCCAGGACGACGTCGTAGCCCGCCTTGGCGAAGACCTCGGTGATGCCGGACGCCATGGTCCCGGAGCCGGCGACGCCGACACTCCGCACCGTACGGCCCGCGGTCGCCTGTGTGCCGGTGACGGGCGTCAGCTGGTCGGGGACGACCGTCGGGCTGTCCGGCGCCTCGTAGGTGTAGAAGCCGCGGCCCGACTTGCGGCCGGTCAGGCCCGCCTCGCTGAGCTGCCTGAGGATCGGGGCGGGCGCGTGCAGCCGGTCGTGGGACTCGGCGTACATGGCCTCCAGGACCGTACGCGCCGTGTCGACGCCGATCAGGTCGAGCAGCGCGAGCGGGCCCATCGGCAGCCCGCAGCCCAGCCGCATCGCCGCGTCGATGTCCTCACGGGAGGCGTAGCGCGCCTCGTACATCGCGGCGGCCTGGTTGAGGTAGCCGAACAGCAGTCCGTCCGCGACGAATCCGGGGCGGTCGCCGACCGCGACCGGCTCCTTGCCGAGGTCCAGGGCGAGGTTGGTGACGGCGCTGACGGCGACGGGCGCGGTCAGCACCGAGGACACCACCTCGACCAGCTTCATCGCGGGCGCCGGGTTGAAGAAGTGCAGGCCCAGGACCCGCTCGGGGCGGGCGGAGTCGGCGGCGAGCCGGGTGACGGACAGGGCGTTGGTGCCGGTCGCGAGGATGGTCCCGGGGCGCACGATCCCGTCCAGCTCGCGGAAGATCTGCCGCTTGATCTCGTACGACTCCGGCGCCACCTCGATCACCAGGTCGGCGTCGGCCGCCGCGCCCAGGTCGGTGGAGGTGCGGACGCGGGCCACGACGTCCGCGCGCTGCTGCTCGGTGAGCCGGCCGCGTTCCACGGCACGGGCGGTGGAGGCCTCCAGCGCGGCGAGGGACCGCGCGGTCTGGGCCTCGCTGATGTCGATGCCGATCACCTGACGGCCGGCCCTGGCCAGGACCTCGGTGATGCCGGTGCCCATGGTGCCGAGGCCGACGACGGCGATCGTCAGCAGCGGGCACGGCGGGATGTCGGAAGGGTGGGACAGGGGAGAGACCATCGCGGGACTCCAGGAATGTGGTGACGACTGGGAACGCCCCCGGGTGTGCCGGAGAAGCCTCTGCGAGGCCGGGGTCCGGGCGCACCGGGTGCGGAGAAGGAGTGCGGGTGATGCCGGGCTGCGAGCGCACACGCCCGGTGCCGGTCGTCGTGGGCGCGCACACGCCCCGTGGACCGACAAGGGATCCGCCCGGCCCTGTCCCGTGGCCGGGTCGTACCGACTGCTCTCGCGGCGACTGCGTCACCAGGCCGCCACGAGGAGGTGAAGCGAGTGGGTGACTCGCTCGAATGAGCTTAACCGGCGGGTAACGAGCGCGCCAGTCCTCGGCGGCTGTGATGTAGCTCGCTACGCGACGGCACCCAGCCCCTAGTCTCGGTTTCATGGACGAGGAGTTGCGGGCGCTCACGGAGCGCTTACGGCGGGAGTCGGGCGGCACGCAGGCGTACGAGCGGCTGGTGGGCACCCGGGACCCCGATGAACTGGCCGAGGTGCTCATCGCGTCAGGGCAGCCGCTGTGGGCCCGGGAGCTGGCCGCCTTCCGGCTGGGGCGGGCCGGGGACCGGCGGGCCTTCGAGGCGCTCGTCCTGCTGCTCAACCACCGCGACCCCCCGCGCTGCGCGTCCGCCGCCCACGCCCTGGCCCGGCTCGGCGACCCCCGCACGGCCCGCGCGGCGGCGGCCCTCGCCACCAACGAACTGCGGGTCGCCTACGCCCTGCACCCCGTACGGCTCCTGGCGGAACTCCGCGCCCCGGAGTCCGTACCCGCCCTGATCACCACCCTCCGCCGTCGCCTCACCCCCCACGACCCCTACCGCCGGGTCGCCCTCGCCTGTGTGGAGGGCCTGGGGGAACTGGGCGACAGCCGGGCCCGTCCCGTCCTGAGCGACGCCCTGGCCCATCCGGGGCTCGCCGAGGCGGCGGTCCACGCGCTGGCCCGGATTCCTCGGCAGCGCTGAGTCGGCGTCGGAAAGGGAACGCAAAAGATAGACCGTCGATCTTGATGACAAAACGGATATAAGCGCATTGTTCATGCGCAATTCCGAAGATGAACGTCTGTCGACAATTAGTTCGAGATTCGAATATCTCGTCGAAGGGAAGATCGCCTTCCGCCGAGCCGCGAGGCTCGGCGCGCCCGTCGCACTGCCCAAGTGACCGCGGACGAGGCCGGATTGGTCCGGCTATGAAGGGTGATGGAGAGTGACCAGTGCGCAACTCCCTGATGAGATATCCGACCTGAGCGCCCGTGAAGAGACGGCGAAAACGTTCGGACAGTTCCTGGAAGAGAAGTGGACGGCGGTCTGTCGGGGTCTGGCAACGGACCAGTGGGAGACGGAGACCGTACTGGAGGACCTGCGGGAAGTGCTCCACCCGTGGGGCGCGCGGCCCGTCGGAACGCGGTGCGAACCGCCCTCGTTCGTCTCGGCCGACGGCTTTCCCGCCGAACTCTCCGTCAGCTGGAAGGCCGGCCGGCCGGAGGTCCGCATCCTGTTCGAGTCGCTCGGCACCGACGGCACGCCGCTCGGCTGCCAGGAGGCCGGCCGGGAGCTGACGCGTCGACTCGCCGGGCGCCCCGGGACGGACGTCGCGCGTTACCTGGATATCGAAGACCTGTTCATCACGTCCGCCCCCGATCGCTACCGGGCCACCATCTGGCACTCCTTGGCCTGGAGACCGGGGAAGCGGCCCCACTACAAGGTCTACCTCAACCCGCAGGTGCAGGGCCTGGACCGCGCGTACGACGTCCAGGCGGAAGCCATGCGCCGCCTCGGCCTGGCGGAGGCATGGGAGCCGGTGGGCCGCCGCGGCGAGGAACTCGCCGAGCGCGGGCACGAGTTGGAGCTCATGGCCCTCGACCTGGACGGTGGGGACACCTCCCGGGTGAAGGTCTACTTCCGGCACCTTCCCATGCAGATGGGTGAGTTGGACACCGTGGCGGAACTGGCACACCGCTACGAGCCGGCCCGGGCCGCGCGGGCGCGTGCCGTCATCTACGGGCGGGACAACGGCGCCGTGAGCAACGAGCCGATGACCTGTCTGGCGTTCCGGGAGGGCGCCCCCGGCCCGCAGGAGGCCAACGTCTATCTGCGGCTGCCGGACAACACCGGTTCCGACGAGGAGGCGGCCGAACGTATCGCCCGGCTCATGGAGCTGGAGGGAATCGACCCCCGTCCGCACGCCGAGATCCTGCGGCAGCTGACGGAGGGACAGCCGGAGAGGGCCGGGGCTCTGCAGGAGTTGTGCAGCTACCGGACGATCTCGCCGGAGATGCCCGCGGACATCGGGGTGTACCTGCGGTTCAGCACGTATACCGCCCCGCGGCCCGAACACTAAACGAAGCCGCGCCGGCGAGCACGGCGGCATCGCGTTCGGCCTTTTCGAACCGACGGCCCCTCAGCGGCCGGTCCCCCAGGAGTGGCGTGACGGCTCCGTGCGGTCGACGACGACCTCGCGGAGCCCTTCTCCGTCAGTCCACCACCGCGAACGCCTCGATCTCCATCAGGAACTCCGGCCGGACCAGCGCCGAGACCTGGACGGCCGAGGAGGCCGGGAGGCGGTCGTCGGGTATGTGGACGGCGCGCGCCTGACGGATCGCCGGCATGTGGGCCATGTCCGTGACGAAATAGGTCAGTTTGACGACGTCGTCGAACGTCGCTCCGGCCGCCGCCAGACAGCGCCGCAGGTTCTCGAAGACCTGGTGCGCCT
The DNA here is from genome assembly GCF_042653945.1 of Streptomyces vulcanius. Lineage (NCBI taxonomy): Bacteria > Bacillati > Actinomycetota > Actinomycetes > Kitasatosporales > Streptomycetaceae > Streptomyces > Streptomyces vulcanius. Next base: position 60,028 of record NZ_JBHSFK010000025.1, read on the forward strand.
GGGCCCCCGGGTCGCCCGGGCCGACGAGCTCGCGGCGCTCGTCCAGGGGGAGCTGGCCGGAGACCGCCACGAAACGGCCGGTGCCCATCACGACGTGGGTGTACTGGGCTGCGGCGGCGACGCCGTCGGGGGCGGGGATCCTGGTCAGATCGGTCATGCGTCCATGGTGGACCATGGGTCTGACAACGCCCCCGACGGGCCGGTGATCACCGCTCGGCCGGCGGGCGACCCGGTGATCACGGCCGTCGACCGCCGCTCAGCCGCGGAAGCCCAGCAGACCGTGGAGTGTCGAGCCGTGGGCCGTCGCCGAGGCGGCCTTCCCGCCCAGTGGCTTCGGGTCCGGCAGGGCATCGCACACGGCGTCGACCGAGCCGGTGCCGCGCGGGACCGTGCCGTCGGTGAGGTACTTCGCCAGGTGCTTGTCCAGGCAGGTGCTGCCGCTGAGGGTGATGCCGTGGTTCCCGCCGCCCTGTTCGACGACGAGGCTGGAGCCGTGCAGCAGTGCGTGGACCATGGCCCCGCCCTCGTACGGGGTGGCCGCGTCGTTCGTCGCCTGGAACAGCAGCACCGGCGGCAGTTGGCCGTTGATGATGTTCACCCGGTTCTTCGACCGGGTCGGCCAGAACGCGCACGACGCGTTGTACCAGGCGTTGTTCCAGGTCATGAACGGCGCCTTCGCGTACATCGCCCAGTTGTCCGAACGCCAGTCGTCCCAGTCGCGCGGCCAGGACGCGTCCCGGCACTGCACCGAGGTGTAGACGCTGTAGCTGTTGTCCCCGGCGGCGTCGACGGCGGCGAAGTTCCCGTACGCCGCCACCAGCGGGGCGGTCTTGTGGTCGTTGACGTACGCGGCGAACGCCGCGGCCAGGTAGGGCCAGTAACCGTTGTAGTAGGCCCCGGGCATGAAGGTGTCCTCCAGCTCCGAGGCGCCCACCTTGCCGCCCGCGGGCTTCTTGGCCAGGGCCGCGCGCATCGCGTACCACCGGGCCTCGATCCGCTCCGGATCGGTGCCGAGCCGGTACGTGCCGTCGTGCCGGGCGATCCACGCCATGAGGGCGCGGTGGCGGTCGTTGAAGGCGAGGTCCTGGGTGAGGTTGTCGTCGTACCAGACGCCCGTCGGGTCGACGATCGAGTCGAGCACCAGGCGCCGCACCCGCTGCGGGTACAGCTTCGCGTAGACCGCGCCGAGGTAGGTGCCGTACGAGTAGCCGAAGTAGTTCAGCTTCGGCGCGCCGGTCGCCGCGCGGATCGCGTCCATGTCGCGCACCGAGCTGACGGTGTCGATGTACGGCAGCACGCGCGCGTACTTGCGCGCGCACGAGGCGGCGAAGGACCGCGCGCGGTCGAGGTTGGCCCGCTCGACCGCCTCGGTGTCCGGCACGGAGTCGGGCCGGACGGACTTGAAGTGGCCAGGCCTGCAGTCCAGCGCGGGTGTGCTCCTGCCCACCCCGCGCGGGTCGAAGCCGATGACGTCGTACTGGGCCGCCACCGCCTTCGGCAGCGCCGAGGCGACGAACCCGGCGAGGGACAGCCCCGAGCCGCCGGGGCCACCGGGGTTGACCAGCAGTGGCCCCTGGTACGTCGTGGCGGTGTGCGGGACACGGGACAGCGCCAGGGTGATCTGCCGCCCGCCCGGGTCGTCGTGGTCGAGCGGCACCTTCAACGACGCGCACTGCAGTGCCGGCTGGTCGGTGGTGGCGCACTTCTTCCAGGTGAGCTTCGCCGCGGGGGCCGCGGCGGGCGGCGGGCTCGCGCCCGCCGGTACGGCCGTGACCGTCCCGGCCACGACTGCGACGGCTGCGCACAGCAGGGCCGCGCGTGTGTTCATGGGAAGTCCTCCCAGGACGGAGGTGGGCGGACCGCGTGGCTCACGGTCCTCGCCGCATCGTCCCGGAAAGATCGTCAGTAAATGCCTGTTCTGGTGATAGTTGACCCGTTTGGGCGTCGAACGCGTGCGAAGGCGCTCAGATCAGGGAGAGTTGGGTCGGCCCGGGCGGCGCGGGTTCCTCCTCCTGCTCGGGAGGCCGGATCCGGCGCGGCATCCCCGCGCGCGTGGGGCCGATCCCGTACTCCTGCGCCAGTTCGTGCACCTGGCGGGTGACCCGGCGCTGGTGCCACTTCGGGGCGTAGGAGCCGTCCGCGTACAGCCGCTCGTAGCGCCGTACCAGATACGGGTGGTGCTGTGCGAGCCAGGCCATGAACCACTCGCGGGCGCCGGGGCGCAGATGCAGCACGAGCGGGGTGACCGAGGTGGCTCCCGCCGCCGCGATGGCCCGCACGGTGGCCCGCAGCCGGTCCGGCTCGTCGGAGAGGAACGGGATCACCGGCGCCATCAGCACCCCGACCCCGATGCCGTGCTCGGTGAAGGTCCGTACGACGTCCAGCCGCCGCTCGGGGGCCGGTGTGCCCGGCTCCACGGTGCGCCACAGCCGGGTGTCGGTGAACCCCACCGACACCGATATCCCGACGTCGGTCACCTCGGCGGCCTGCTTCAGCAGGTCGAGGTCGCGCAGGATCAGGGTGCCCTTCGTCAGGATCGAGAACGGGTTCGCGTGGTCGCGCAGGGCGGACAGGATGCCCGGCATCAGCCGGTAGCGGCCCTCCGCGCGCTGGTAGCAGTCGACGTTCGTGCCCATCGCCACGTGGTCGCCCTGCCAGCGCGGCGAGGCCAGCTGGCGGCGCAGTACCTCGGGCGCGTTCACCTTCACCACGATCTGGGTGTCGAAACCGATGCCCGTGTCGAGGTCCAGATAGCCGTGCGTCTTGCGGGCGAAGCAGTACACGCACGCGTGCGTGCAGCCCCGGTAGGGGTTCACCGTCCACTCGAACGGCATCCGGGAGGCGCCCGGTACCCGGTTGAGGACCGAGCGGGCCCGGATCTCGTGGAACGTGATCCCGGCGAACTCGGGCGTGTCGAAGGTACGGGTCGTGACCGCGTCCGCGCCGAACAGCGCGGTGTCGGCGGGCCGGTCGTGGCGGGACTCCAGGGCGAGGTTCTCCCAGCGCATGAGGCCTCCTCGGTAGCGCTGGCCCCAGAATAGAACATGTGTTCCCATGATCGTGCGATCGGGCGGCCGTGTCTCTCTTTCGATCAGCCCGCGACCACCCGGCGACCACCCGGCGACCGCTTTCGAGCCCCCGATTTGGGCGGCCGGGCGTGGGGTGGTTGGCTTGGCCCGCACGCGCGCAACCCCGAAGAACACCTGCAGAACCCCCGAAGACCCCAGAGAAACCCCCGAGAAACACGCACCTGGAGGAACCCCATGGCGCAGGTCGAGGCCACCACCGAACGAGTCGTCGCGGCGGACCCCGACAAGGTGTTCGACACGCTCGCCGACTACAGCGGCACCCGCGGCAGGCTGCTGCCCGAGCAGTACAGCGAGTACGAGGTGCGCGAGGGCGGCGACGGCGAGGGCACCCTCGTCCACTGGAGGCTCCAGGCCACCAGCAAGCGTGTGCGCGACTGCCTCCTGGAGGTCGCCGAGCCGACCGACGGCGAGCTGGTCGAGAAGGACCGCAACTCCTCGATGGTCACCGTCTGGCACGTCACCCCGGCCGGCGAGGGCAAGTCCCGCGTGGTCGTCACCACCACCTGGCAGGGCGCCGGCGGCATCGGCGGCTTCTTCGAGAAGACCTTCGCCCCCAAGGGCCTCGGCCGGATCTACGACGCGATCCTCGCCAACCTCGCCGCCGAGGTCGAGAAGTAGGCCGCGCGGAAGTCCAACCGCCGCGTGCCTCACGCGTGTTGACCGACCGTCACCGGATCGTGCGGCTCTCGCACCCGACCGGTACGGCGCCGTGACTCGTCGCGCCTGCCCGGAGTTGCCGCATGACGCGGGACCTGCGCGGCGGGTGCGACGAGGGGAGCGGCAGGTGGGCCGAACCACCTTCGTCCCGCGCCGCTCCTCGTGCCGCTCCTCGCGTGGCTGGGGCAGATGATCGTCGCCGCGCACGGCCCGCGGCTCGGACATGACGCCTGACCACGCCTGACCACGGCTGACGGCGACCGGCGGCGAACGGCCGCGCGCCGGAGCGCGGGGCGTACCCCGGCGCGTCCCGGTGAAACCAATTCCAGTATTGCCGCACATCCCGACAGGCGTGCGCCTTACGGTTGTCGCGGCGGGACAGATCTTGTACAGCTCTGGGGAGAGAGGGCCTGGGCCATGGACCGTGGCACCGAGAGGGACGCACCTCCCAGCCGCGGAGCCGACAGCGGTACGGCGGACGGAGTCGCCGACGCCGGGCGCATCCCGCTGGCCGTGGTCGCGGTCGACCGCGAAGGACTCGTCTCCCACTGGAGCACCGGCGCACGCCGTCTCTTCGGCGTCGCCAAGGAGGAGGCCATCGGGCAGCCCGCCCTCGACCTGCTCCCCGTCGCAGGCGCCCTTCCCGAACCCGACGAGGACCTTCGCGACAGCGGGTACGGCGGCACTGAATACGACGGACACGACGGCCCGGGCCCCGGCCTGGAGTCCTCCCTCGACCACGGTCTGAGCTACCCGGCCGCCGGACGTGCCCGCCTCACCGTGCCCGGCCGCGAGCGTGCGGACGTCCTGTGGTGGGCCTACCCGCTGGTCGGGCCCGGCCGTGAGCGGCTGCTCGTGCTCGCCGCCGACGCGGCGGGGCTGCACCAGGAGGACGACTCCCCGGACCCCCTCGCCGTCGAGCGCATCGCCCCCGGCTTCGCCCTGCACACCGACTTCCCCGGCGCCGAGGAACTCGCCCGCAGGCTGCCCGACATCCTGCCCAGCATGAGCGTCGGCGAAAGCGCCCGCATCGTCTCCCAGATACTCGAACTCGGCTATCCCGTCCTGGAGTTCAGCCAGAACGACCGGGTGCCCGTGACCCCCGACTGGGGAGTGGCCCGGCGCGTCGAACGAAGAGCCCGCCGCGAACGGGCCGCCCGCGCCGCCGCCGAGGGCCGGCCGGCACCCCAGGACACCGCGGACGAGGACGAGCGGGAGGATCTGGAGTACGCCGCCGTCCGCGAACACCTCGAGTTCCTCAACGAGGTCAGCGGCAGGATCGGCACCTCCCTTGACCTCTCCCGCACCATCGTCGAGGTCAGCAAGGCCGTCGTCCCCCGCTTCACCGACGTCGCCGGCACCTATCTGCGTGAACAGGTCGTCGCCGGCGAGGGGTTCCCCGACGGCGTCCCGGACACCACCACCATGTGGCACCGGGTGGCCATCGAACACACGGACGAACCCGGCCGCTGGGACGACGTCGTCCCCGTCGGCGAGGCCATGCCCTTCCCGGCGCACACCCCGTTCTTCCAGTGCATGACCACCGGCGAGCCCGTCCTGGTGCCGCGCATCAGCGAACAGATGGGCCACGCCATCGCCTCGCAGTTCGAGAAGCGCGACATCCGGCCCCTGATCGGCGGGCGGTCCATGCTCGTCGTCCCGCTCAAGGCCCGCAACGTCGTCCTCGGCTTCATGGTCCTGCTGCGCCACCCCGAGCGCACCGAGTTCAACGACATGGACCGCGTCACCGGCGCCGAACTCGCCGCCCGTGCGGGCCTCGTGCTCGACAACGCGCGCATGTACACCTATCAGGAGAGCGTCGCCGAGACCCTCCAGGACAGCATGCTGCCGCACATCCCGCCGCGCATGGCGGGCTGCGACATCGCCACCCGCTACCTCCCCGGCACCCTGCTCGGCAGGATCGGCGGCGACTGGTTCGACTCCGTGAAACTCCCCGGCGCCCGCACCGCCCTCGTCGTCGGCGACGTCATGGGCCACGGCCTCAACTCCGCAGCGATGATGGGCCAGTTGCGCACGGCCGTACAGACCATGGCCGCCCTCGACCTGCCGCCCGCCCAACTCCTGCGCAACCTCGACGACCTGGCGCAACGCCTCGGCGACACCTACCTCGCCACCTGCCTGTACGCCGTCTACGACCCGATCGAGAGCGAACTCCACATCGCCAACGCGGGCCACATCCCGCCGGTGCTGGTGCGGGCCGTGGACGGCCGCAGCGAGCTCCTCGACCTGCCCACCGGCGCCCCGATCGGTGTCGGCGGGGTGCCCTTCGAGTCGGTACGCGTGCCCGTGAAGCCCGGCGACCGGCTCGTGATGTGCACCGACGGCCTGGTGGAGGTGCGCGGCGAGGACATCGGCGTGGGCCTCGCCACCCTGTGCGAGTCCGCCGCGCATCCGGCGGCCTCCATGGACGATGCCTGCGACACCATCATCCGCGCCCTCAACACACGCGGTGGCCGCAAGGACGACGTGGCCCTGCTGATGGCCCGCCTCAACGGCATCGAACCGGACGACGTCGCCGAGTGGCGCTTCCCCCTCGCCCCGGCCGAGGTGGCCCGCGCCCGCGCGGTCGTCCGCGAGCAACTCCACGACTGGGGCCTGGCGAAACTGGCCTGCAACGCCGAACTGATGGTCAGTGAGCTGGTCACCAACGCCGTACGGCACTCCCGGCGGCGGCCCGTCGCCCTGCGGCTGGTCCTGGGCGACACCCTGCTGTGCGAGGTGGAGGACGACGACCACGAACTGCCGACCCTGCTGAGCGCCGGCCCCACCGACGAGGCCGGACGCGGACTGCGCGTGGTGAGCACCCTGGCCCGCGAGTGGGGGGCCAGCCGCACGGGCGCGGGGAAGTCGGTGTGGTTCGAGCTGACCCTGCCCAGGCGCTGACCCTGCCCAGGCGCTGACCCTGTTCAGACGCTGAGGGAGCGCATGCCCGGCTCGAACGGGGCGTGAAAGCGGCGCACACCGCGCTTGTCAGCAAGCTTGTAGCGGAAACCCGGGAGCGGTAGACCGTACTCGCCCGTCACTTACGGCGGATCGGCTGAGCACCCTGGGGAGCGTGCATGAGCGTGACGATGCGGTACCGGGAGTCCTGGGAGGGCTTCTGGCGTGAGGCCCCCGACGAACCCGGCGGCGTTTTCTGGGACGCGGACCCGAAGGTCACCGCGGCCCGCCACCTCGCCCTCTTCGAGCCCCGACTGGCGGACGCAGGGCTGCCGTTGGTGGACCTCGGCTGCGGCAACGGCACCCAGACCCGGTTCCTCGCCGACCGCTTCCGGCATGTCCTCGGCGTCGACCTGGCCGCCGCGGCCGTCGACCACGCCCGGCGCGCCGACCCCGCCGGACAGGCCGGGTACCGGGCGCTGGACGCGGCCGAGAAGGGCGCCGCCGAGACCCTGCACGCCGAACTCGGCGACGCCAACGTCTATATGCGGGGCGTCCTGCACCAGTGCGAGCCCGCCGACCGGCAGCCGCTGGTCGACGGAATCGCCGCACTGGTGGGGGAGCGGGGGCGGGCCTTCCTCGTCGAACTCTCCGAAGCCGCCCGCCCCGTCCTCGGCGGCCTCGCCCAGAACCCGGCCGGCCCGCCCCCGAAGCTCGCCCCGGTCCTCCGCCACGGGATCGCCCCCGGCGAGGTCGCCGACGAGGCCGTACCGGAGTATCTGCGCGCCGCCGGCCTCACCGTCCTCGCGTCGGGTGAACTTCCGCTCACCACGACCGAGTTCACCCCCGAGGGGATCCGGATAGAACTCCCGTCGAAGTGGCTGGTGGCGGGCCGGGCCGACTGAGCTGCCGTCAGACCGCCAGTCGCACCAGCGTCTCCTCGAAGGAAACGGCGTCTCCCGGCGGGCGGTTGTGCGGCAGACGGGCCAACAGGGCCGCCATGCCGCAGGTGTTGGTGAGGCCGGAGAACAGCAGGCCCGCGCCGATCAGCCCGGACAGCCCGTGCGCGGGAGGCCAGGCGAGCCCTGCGGCGAATCCGGCGACGACCAACGAGCCTGCGAGGAGGCGGACCTGACGGTCCATCGGCCAGGGGGTGCGGGCGCCGGCCGACCGCTCGACGGGGTGTCCGGCCGCCGCCCAGGCGCTCGTTCCCCCGGTCAGTGTGGCCGCCTCGACACCGAGCGCCGCGAGCCGCTCGCAGCCCTTGGCGGACCGCGCCCCGGAGGCGCATACGATCAGCAGCGGACCGTGTACGGCCGCAGCGCGCAGCGCGGGCGCCGCCTCGCCGAGCCGGTCCAGCGGGACGTTGTGCGCGCCGGGCAGCCGGCCGGCGGCGTACTCGCCGGGAGCGCGCACGTCGACGACGGTGAACTCGCCGAGCCGGACGGCCGCCTCGGCGGGGGTGAGGGCGACGGGGGTGGTCAGGGGAGCGGTCACGGAACAGAACCCTTCTGTCGGGCGTTGTCCCGCACGGGTAGGATACCCGCGGGGGTATGCAACGAGGCAGGTAAGAGGAGGAAGTGTGCAACTCGACATGTCGGCCGAGGAGCTGAAGTCGGCGCTCAACCGGCTGCGCCGGGCCCAGGGGCAGCTCGCGGGCGTGATCCGGATGATCGAGGAGGGCCGGGACTGCGAGGACGTGATCACCCAGCTCGCCGCGGTCTCCCGCGCCCTGGACCGGGCCGGCTTCTCGATCATCGCGACCGGGCTGGAGCAGTGCATGACCAGCGAGGACCCGGAGATCCGGGACTCCGCGCAGATGCGGGCACGCCTGGAGAAGCTCTTTCTGTCACTGGCCTGACCCGCACCGGGGGGCCCACCGGTGCCCGGTCCACCGGTGCCGGGTCACAGGACGGCCGTCAGGCCCATGCCCGCCGCGACGGCCAGCAGCACCGCGCCGAAGATCCGCTGAAGGGTCGCGGCGGAGACCCGTGCGGCCAGCCGTCGCCCGTCCCACGCCCCCAGCACGGCGGTCGCGAGGAACGGCATGATCAGTGCCCAGTCCAGGCCCGTCGCCGTGTACGCACGGGCCCCGAGGGCGACCAGCGCGTTGGCGACGATCACCAGCAGGCTCGTCCCCACCGCCGCCCCCATCGGCACCGCCAGCACGCCCACCAGCGCCGGTACGGCGAGAAACCCGCCGCCGACCCCGAGAAAGCCGGTCACCGCGCCGAGACCCGCCCCTGCTCCGGCGGCGCGGGCCGCCGACACCGCCGTACGCGCGCGTGGGGCGCGGTGGCGCAGCATCCGCACGGCCGCGACGGCGGCCAGCGCCGCGAACATCAGCGTCAGCACGGTCTGCGGGACCCGGGTGGACAGGGCGCCGGCCGTCGCGGCGGGCAGCACACCGGCCGCCGCGAACAGCAGCCCCGCCCGCCAGCGCACCGCGCCCGCCCGCGCGTGGGCCACCAGCGCGGTGAGCGACGTGACGATCACTATGACCAGACTCGCGGTGGTCGCCGAGGCCGGGTCGAAGCCGAGCAGGTAGATCAGCGCCGGGACGGTCAGGATGCTGCCGCCCGCCCCCAGCGCCCCCAGGGCGAGACCGACCAGGGCCCCGGCGAGCAGAGCCAGCGCGAACGCGCTCACAGGACGGTCCCGGCGGCCCCGCGCGCGTCCTCGACGGGCAGCCCCAGGGCCGCCCAGTCGCGCATACCGCCGATCACGTCGGGCGCGTACACGCCCCGCGCGGCCAGCAGCTCGGCGGCCCGCCGCGAACGGTTGCCGGAACGGCAGATCAGCACCGGGTCCCGTCCGGCCGGGAGGCTCGCCGAGCCGTCCGCCAGCCCGGAGAGCGGCAGGTGTACGGCACCCGGCGCGTGACCGGCCGCGAACTCGTCCGTCTCACGGACGTCGACCAGCACGGCCGTACCGTGCCGGAGCAGCCGGTGGGCACGGGCGGGGGTGATGCGGGAGTCGGGCATCGCAGGCTGTCCTGGCGTCTCGTACGGCGTTTCGTACACGGTCAGTCGCGGGTGACGAGGGACAGTCCGGCCTCCGCAGCCGCGGCGAAGCCGTCGTCGACGGCCACCACCCTGCGGCCCGCCGCGTCGAGCAGGGACGCGGCGATCGCCGCGCGCATCCCGCCCGCGCAGTGCACCCACACCGTGCCGGGCGGCACCTCGCCCAGCCGCCGGTGCAGCTGGTGGAGCGGGATGTGGACACCGCCCTCGACCCAGCCGCCCGCCCGCTCGCGGTCCCGGCGCACATCGAGTACGACGACGTCCTCGCGGCTCTCACGGGCCGCGGCGAGGCCGGCGAAGGTGGACCGGGGGAAGACCGCCGGGGCCGTACCGTCCTGGAGCCAGTCGGCCGGGGAGCCGACGGCCGCCGCGGCCGGACGGTCGATGCCGACCCGGATCAGCTCCCGCTGGGCGCGGGCGACGTCCTCGGCGCTCGCGGCCAGCAGCGTCACCGGCCTCCCCCACGGGATCAACCAGGCGAGATGGGTCGCGAGCTGTCCGTCGACCTCGAAGTTGAACGCCCCGGCCACATGCCCGGCGGCGAACGCCACCCGGCCGCGCAGATCCACCACCCACTCACCGGCCGCGAGCCGCCGCGCGACCTCGGCCGCGTCGGCCCGCCGCGGCGGGGTCAGATCCACCGGGGCCGGGCCGCGCGCGTTGGCCGGCCCCATGTGCGCGTAGTACGCCGGTACGTCGTCCAGGCCGGCCGACAGCTCCTTCACGAACGTGTCCACGTCCTGCGTCAGCACCGGATTGGACGCCTTCTCCGCGCCGATCGTGCTGTCGGCGCCCCCGGTCCGCCCGGCGGAGCAGAAACTCCCGAAACCGTGGGTCGGCAGCACGGACACCTCGTCGCCCAGCCCGGCCGCGAGCCGGTGCGCGGAGGCGTGCTGCGCGCGGGCCAGCCGCTCGGTGAGCCGCGGCTCGACCAGGTCCGGGCGGCCCACGCCGCCGATCAGCAGCGACCCGCCGGTGAACGCCGCCACCGGCCGGCCGGACTCCTCCAGGACGTACGCGGTGTGATGCGGGGTGTGTCCGGGGGTGGCCACCGCCCGCAGCACCAGGTCCTCGTCGACCGGCTCCACATCCCCGTCGGCGACCGGCACACGCGCGTACGCCACCTCCGCCCCGGCCGGCACCAGATAGCGCGCCCCGGTCAGCCGGGCCAGCTCCAGGCCGCCGGTCACGTAGTCGTTGTGGACGTGGGTCTCGGCGACGGCCACGATCCGCACCCCGCGCCGGGCCGCCGCGGCGATCACCCGGTCGATGTCCCTCGGCGGGTCCACGACCACCCCCGTGCGGGCCCCGCCCGCCAGATGGCTGCGGTTGCCCAGCCCCTCGGTATCCAGGATGTCGACAAAGAACACGGCACTCTCCTCACGGAAAATTACCCCCGGGGGTATCTGGCTTTCGCTTCACCGTAGCAGAGATACCCCGGGGGGTATTCGTGAGCTCGGATCGTCGTACGGGCGGAGTGGTTCACCGCGGATCCGTGCAAGGGCCCGCTAGGCTCGGACGTCCTGGAGAGGACGGGGCATGAAGATCCTGATCAGCGCCGACATGGAAGGCGCCACCGGCGTGACCTGGCCGGCCGACGTACTGCCGGGGACCCCGCAGTGGGAACGCTGCCGGTCGATGTTCACCTCGGACGTCAACGCGGCCGTCCTCGGCTTCCACGACGGCGGCGCCGACGAGGTGCTGATCAACGAGGCCCACTGGACCATGCGCAACCTGCTCCTCGAACGGCTCGACGAGCGCGCCCAGATGCTCACCGGCAGGCACAAGTCCCTTTCCATGGTGGAAGGCGTGCAGCACGGCGACGTCGACGGCATCGCCTTCGTCGGCTACCACGCCGGCGCCGGCATGGAGGGCGTCCTCGCCCACACCTACCTCGCCAACTCGATCACCGGCGTCTGGCTGAACGACGTACGCGCCAGCGAGGGCCTGCTCAACGCACACGTCGTCGCCGAGTACGGCGTCCCGGTCGTCCTCGTCACCGGCGACGACGTCGCCTGCGAGGACGCGCTCGGCTACGCGCCCGAGGCACCCAAGGTCGCCGTCAAGGACCATGTCTCGCGGTACGCCGCCGTGTGCCGTACCCCGGCCCGCACCGCCGCCGAGATCCGGGCCGCCGCGAAGGAGGCCGCACGGCTGGCGGTCCGTCAGGAACCCGTGCGGGGCGGGCCGTTCACCATCGCGGTGGAGTTCGACGCCGAACACCTCGCGATGGCCGCCACCGTCGTGCCCGGCGTGGCGCAGACCGGTGAACGCAGGGTCGCGTACACGACCGGCACCATGTACGAGGGCATCCGCGCCTTCAAGGCGGTCACCACGATCGTCTCGGCCGCGATCGAGGAGCAGTATGGCTGAGCACCACGAGCAGGGGCAGGGGCAGGGGATCGGGCACGGGTGGGGGCAGGATGGCTGACGCGCAGGCCAGGGACGAGGTCGTCCGGTTCACCTCCGACCTCATCCGCATCGACACCACCAACCGGGGCGGCGGCGACTGCCGCGAGCGGCCCGCCGCCGAGTACGCGGCCGAGCTGCTGGCCGGCGCGGGCCTCGAACCCGCCCTCCTGGAACGCACTCCGGGCCGGACCAACGTCGTCGCCCGTATCGAGGGCACCGACCCGGCCGCGGACGCCCTGCTCGTCCACGGCCACCTCGACGTCGTGCCCGCCGAGCCCGCCGACTGGCGGGTCCACCCCTTCTCCGGCGAGGTGCGCGACGGCGTCGTGTGGGGGCGCGGCGCGGTCGACATGAAGAACATGGACGCGATGATCCTCGCCGTCGTTCGCGCCTGGCGACGCCTGGGCGTGCGGCCCCGCCGCGACCTCGTCATCGCCTTCACCGCCGACGAGGAGGCCAGCGCCGTGGACGGCTCCGGCTTCCTCGCCGACCGGCACCCGGGACTCTTCGAGGGCTGCACGGAGGCGATCGGCGAGTCCGGCGCGTTCACCTTCCACGACGGCGCCGGACGCGAGATCTATCCCATCGCGGCGGGCGAACGCGGCACCGCCTGGCTGAAGTTGACCGCACGGGGGCGCGCCGGGCACGGCTCCAAGGTCAACCGTGAGAACGCCGTCACACGGCTCGCCGACGCGATCACCCGCATCGGCGAGCACGAGTGGCCCCTGCGGCTCACCCCGACCGTGCGCGCCGCCCTCACCGAACTCGCCGCGCTCCACGGCATCGAGACCGGCCTCGACGACGCCGACGACGTCGACGAGCTGCTGAAGAAGCTCGGCCCGGCCGCCGCCCTCGTCGAGGCGACCGTCCGCAACAGCGCCAACCCGACCATGCTGGACGCCGGTTACAAGGTCAACGTGATCCCGGGCGAGGCCGTCGCCCACGTCGACGGACGCTATCTCCCGGGCGGCGAGGACGAGTTCCGCACCACCCTCGACGAACTCACCGGCCCCGACGTGGACTGGGAGTTCCTCCACCGCGAAGTCGCCCTCCAGGCACCGGTGGACTCGCCCACCTTCGCCCATATGCGAGGGGCGGTGGAGGAGTTCGCGCCCGAGGGGCACGTCGTGCCGTACTGCATGTCCGGCGGCACCGACGCCAAGCAGTTCTCCCGGCTCGGCATCACCGGCTACGGCTTCGCACCGCTGCGGCTGCCCCAGGGCTTCGACTACCAGGCCCTCTTCCACGGGGTCGACGAGCGGGTCCCGGTCGACGCGCTGCACTTCGGCGTGCGCGTCCTCGACCGGTTCCTGCGCACGGCCTAGACGAGCGGGGGAGAACGTGCAGATCCGGCCCTACGGTTCCTGGCCCTCGCCCATCGACGCCGCCCTCGCCGCCGCGTACGACGGGCGGCCCGAGTACGTCGGGTTCGTCGGCGACGAGGTGTGGTGGACCGCGCCCCGGCCCACCGAGGCCGGCCGGCGCACCCTGGTCCGCCTCCACCCCGACGGCACCGAGGAGACCGTCCTGCCCGCGCCCTGGAACGTGCGCAGCCGGGTCGTCGAGTACGGCGGACAGCCCTGGGCGGGTGCGATGCGCGAGAGCGGCCCGCTGGTGGTGTTCGTCGACTTCGCCGACCAGCGGCTGTACGCGTACGAGCCCGGCGCCGACCCCGTTCCCTTGACCCCGCTCTCGTCGATCGGCGGCGGACTGCGCTGGGTGGAGCCGCAGTTGCTCCTCGGCTTGGGCGAAGTGTGGTGCGTACTGGAGGAGTTCACCGGTGCCGCTCCCACCGACGTACGCCGCGTCCTGGCCGCCGTACCGCTCGACGGCTCGGCGGCCGAGGACCGGGACGCCGTACGCGAACTCACCGACGGGCGGCACCGGTTCGTGACGGGGGCGCGGCTGTCCCCCGACGGCCGCCGCGCCGCCTGGCTTGCCTGGGACCATCCCCGGATGCCGTGGGACGGCACGGAGGTACTCCTCGCGGACGTCACGCCGGAGGGGGAACTGAGCGGTGCCCGGGTGGTGGCCGGCGGGGCGGGGGAGTCGGTCGCACAGGTGGACTGGTGGCGGGCGGGTGCGGACGGCGGTATGCGATCCACCGGTGACGGGCGACCGTCGACGGGCGACGGTATGCGATCCGCAGCCGACCGGCTGTCGTCGACAGTCTCCCCGTCACCGTCCACAGTCGACGGGCTACTGTATACAAGCGACCGCACCGGCTGGTGGAATCTCTACCGCGGCCACGAACCCCTCTGCCCCCGCGACGAGGAGTTCGCCGGCGCCCTGTGGAAGCTCGGGCAGCGCTGGTTCGCGTCGCTGGACAACGGCCTGGTCGCCGTCGTGCACGGTCGTGGGTCGACCGCGCTCGGGATCCTGGATCCGGAGACCGGTGAGCTCGTCGACGCGGCCGGGCCGTGGACGGAGTTCGCGTCCACCCTCGCCGCGCGGGGGGACCGGGTCGTCTGTGTCGCCGCGAGCCCGCGCAGTGCCTACGAGGTGGTGGAGCTGGACACCCGGACCGGCCGCGCCCGGGTGATCGGCGCCGCGCACGACGACGCGGTGGACCCGGCGTACTACCCGGAACCGCAGATCCGCACGTTCACCGGGCCCGAGGGCCGGGACATCCACGCCCATGTCTATCCGCCGCACAACCCGGGGTGCGCGGCCCCCGGCCATGAACTGCCGCCGTACGTCGTGTGGGCGCACGGCGGGCCCACCGACCGGGCGCCCCTCGTGCTGGACCTGGAGATCGCCTACTTCACGTCCCGGGGCATCGGGGTCGCCGAGGTCAACTACGGGGGCTCGACCGGGTACGGGCGGGAGTACCGGGAGCGGCTGCGCGAGCAGTGGGGCGTGGTCGACGTCGAGGACTGCGCGGCGGTCGCCCGCGCCCTGGCCCGCGAGGGCACCGCCGACCGCGACCGGCTGGCGATCCGGGGCGGCAGCGCGGGCGGCTGGACCGCCGCCGCCTCGCTCACCGGCACCGATGTCTACGCCTGTGCGACCATCCGGTATCCCGTCCTGGACCTGGTGGGCTGGGCCACCGGCGGGACCCACGACCTGGAGTCCTGTTATCTGGACGGCCTGGTCGGCCCGCTCGCCGAGGTGCCCGCCCGCTATGCGCAGCGCTCGCCCGTGGAGCAGGCCGACCGGATCGCCGTACCGTTTCTGCTCCTGCAGGGCCTGGACGACGTGATCTGCCCACCCGCCCAGTGCGAGCGCCTCCTGGACCGGCTGGCTGGGCGCGGGGTGCCGCACGCCTACCTGACCTTCGAGGGGGAGGGGCACGGGTTCCGGCGGGCGGCGACGACCGTGCGCGCGCTGGAGGCCGAACTGTCCCTGTACGCTCAGGTGTTCGGGCTCCACCCGCCCGGCATCCCCACCCTGGAACTCGTACGGTGAAGAACGTCGTGACCGATTCCGTGAAGGAACTCGTGCGGCCGTCGCGGCTCGCCCCCGGCGCGCGGGTGGCCGTCGTCGCCCCCAGCGGGCCCGTCGCCGAGGAACGGCTGCAGGCCGGACTCGACCTGCTGCGCGGCTGGGACCTCGACCCGGTGCCCGCACCCCATGTCCTGGACCGTCACACCCCCCTCGGCCATCTCGCCGGCGGCGACGCCGACCGGGCCGCCGACCTCCAGCGGGCCTGGTGCGACCCGTCCGTCGACGCCGTGCTGTGCGCACGCGGCGGCTACGGCGCCCAGCGCGTGGTCGACCTGCTCGACTGGGAGGCTATGCGGGCGGCCGGACCGAAGGTGTTCGTCGGCTTCAGCGACCACACCACGCTGCACGAGGCGTTCGCCGTCCGCCTGGGCCTGGTCACGCTGTACGGCCCCGTCGCCGCCGGGGTCGACTTCGTCAAGAGCGCCCGCGCCCAGCAGCACCTCAGGGCCACTCTCTTCGCCCCGGAGACCGTCCGCACCCTCACCTCCGCCGGCACCGCCCTCGCCCCCGGCCGGGCCCGCGGGGTCACCCTCGGTGGCTGTCTGACCCTCCTCACCACCGGTTACGGCACCCCGCACACCCGCTCCGGCGCGCGCGGCGGACTGCTGCTGATCGAGGACGTAGGCGAACGACCGTATGCAGTCGACCGCGCCCTCACCCAGCTGCTGCGCACCGGCTGGCTGGACGGGGTCGCCGGGGTCGGGCTCGGCTCCTGGGACAAATGTGGTCCCTACGAGGAGCTGCGGCCGGTCCTCGCCGACCGGCTGGGCGCGCTCGGGGTGCCGGTCGTCGAGGAGCTCGGGTTCGGGCACTGTGAGGGTGCGGTCACCGTGCCCTTCGGGGTGGGCGCCGAGCTCGACGCGGAGACGGGCACCCTGACCCTCGACGCGCCCGCCCTGCGCTGACCTCCGGGAGTGCGCTCACCGTGCGTACGGGCGGGCCGGGGCGCACCCTGGTCGTATGAGCCCGAAGACCTCGAAGACGGCGAAGACCTCCGGGAGGCACGGGGGCAGGTCCGCCGGGCGCAGACGCATGGAGATGACGCCCGCCCGGATCACGATGCTGGTGCTCGCCGCCGTCACCCTTGTCTTCATCTTCCAGAACACCCAGGAGACCAAGATCAGGCTGCTGGTTCCCGAGGTCACGATGCCCCTGTGGGCGGCACTGCTCGCCACGGCGCTGATCGGCGCCCTGTGCGGGGCGTACTTCATGGGGCGCAGGCGCTGAGGGTTTGTAGGCTGGCGGGATGCCGCACACCGCATCCCGCCATCTCGCCGAGGGCCCCCGGGTGGGCATACGGCACTTCACCCAGGACGACGGCGCCGAGTTCACGGCGCGCGCCCGGGAGAGCCGGGACCTCCACCACCCGTGGCTGTTCCCGCCGACCACCGTCACCGCGTACGGCGAGTACGCGAACCGGCTGATCAAGGATCCGGGCCGGGCCGGGTTCCTGGTGTGCGCGAAGGAGGACGGCGCCCTCGTCGGGTTCGTCAACATCAACAACATCGTCGAGGGCGCCTTCCAGTGCGGTGCGCTGGGCTACGGCGCCTTCGCCCACGCGGCCGGGCGCGGGCTGATGCGGGAGGCGCTGGGCCTCGTGGTGGGGTACGCGTTCGGGCCGATGCGACTGCACCGCCTGGAGATCAACGTGCAGCCCGGGAACGCCGCGTCGATCGCGCTCGCCCGGTCCTGCGGATTCCGGCGGGAGGGCTTCTCCCCGAAGATGCTCTTCATCGACGGGGCGTGGCGCGACCACGAGCGGTGGGCGATCACCGCCGAGATGCGGGCCTCCGGCTGATCCCGTCCCGGGCCACGCGGTCGCGCGGATGGGCGGCCCGGAGCACGATGGTGAGGAGCCCGGTGATGGGTACGCGTACGCGTGCAGGTGTGTGCTCGTCCGTGGAGGAGTCGCGATGACCGGACTGCGTTATGTGTACGCCGTGTGCCGGCCGCTCGGCGCGCCGCTGCAGGCAGACCTGAAGGGCGTGGCGGGAGATCCGCCCCGGCTGCTGACCCACCACGGCCTGATCGCCGTCGTGAGCCATGTGCCGGAGCGGGACTTCGCCTCGGAGCCGCTGCCCCGTCGGCTGGCGGACCTGGAATGGCGGACGGCCACCGCGCGTGCACACCAGCAGGTCGTCGACGCGCTCACCGCCGTCACCACCCCCCTGCCGCTGGGGCTCGCCACCGTGTTCCGGGACGACAGCGGCGTACGCGTGATGATGGAGGAGCGGGAGGACGACTTCCGGCACACCCTGGACCGGCTGGCCGGGCGGGTCGAATGGGGAGTGGAGGTACGGGCCGTGCACGAGGGTGCCGGGGAGCGGGCCGAACGATTCGCCGACCGGCTGCACACCACCCTCGCCGCGCGCGCGGAGTGCTCACGCCGCGACCCCGGGCGGTTCCACCCGGGGCGGGAGGGGCAGGAGCTCGCCCCGTCGGAAACCGTCGGGCGGAACCTGCTGCACACGGCCTATCTCGTACCGCGTGCGGAATCCGAGCAATTCGTGGAAATCGTGGAGCGGGCGAAGGACGAGGAATCCGGAATACGCGTGGAACTCACCGGGCCGTGGGCGGCCTATTCCTTCGTCGACGACTGAGATTCTTTCGCCGAAGACGCTTCTTTCGTCTGAGGCCGAGCCGACCGAGACGGGTGAACGGACGGCCGGGGGAGCGGCCCCGACCGTCCGTCGACCGGTTTACGGTGGCGTCACCACCGGTACCAACGGCCCCTGCCGCCCGCCGCCGAGGTGCCGCGGACGAGGAACCCGAGCAGCCAGACGACGAGCACCGCGAGTGCGATCCACCAGAGCATCTTCACCGCGAACCCGGCGCCGAAAAGCAGTAGTGCCAGCAGAAGAACAAGCAGGATGGGAACCATAGTGTGAAACCTCCTGCCACTTCGGGTTGCCCGTAATCCACGAATCATTCGCGCGCAATTCGTGGATCAAGCATCCTTTCGGCACAGGATCTCTCCGTGCAGGACGGCGAACCAGCCGTCCTCCCGCTCGCCCCACTCCCGCCACGCGGCCGACACGGCCCGCAGCTGCTCCTCGGTGGCGTGGCCGCCCCGCGTGGCGCGTTCCGCGTACGCCGAGGCCAGGGTGCGGTCGGCCCACAGGCCGCTCCACCACGCGCGCTCCTCGGCGGTGCTGAACGTCCAGGTGGCGGAGGTCGCCGTGATGTCGGCGAACCCGGCGGCAAGCGCCCACGACTTCAGCCGCCGCCCGGCGTCCGGCTCGCCGCCGTTGGCGCGGGCCACCCGGCGGTACAGCTCCTGCCAGTCGTCCAGCCCGGACGACTCCGGGTACCAGATCATCGCCGCGTAGTCCGAGTCGCGCACCGCCACGTAGCCGCCGGGTTTGGTGACCCGGCGCATCTCGCGCAGCGCCGACACCGGGTCGCCCACGTGCTGGAGCACCTGGTGGGCGTGGACCACGCAGAAGGTGTCGTCCGGGAAATCCAGCGCGTGGACGTCCGCGACCGCGAAGTCGACGTTCGTCAGACCCCGTCCGGCGGCGGTGGACCGGGCCCGGTCCAGGATCTCCGGGGCGTGGTCGACGCCGGTGACGTGCCCGTCGGGGACCAGTGCGGCGAGGTCGGCGGTGATGGTGCCCGGGCCGCAGCCGACGTCCAGGACCCTCATGTGGGGCTTCAGGGAGCCGAGGAGATACGCGGCCGAGTTGGCGGCGGTCCGCCAGGTGTGGGAACGCAGCACCGACTCGTGGTGCCCGTGCGTGTAGACGGCCGTCTCCTGCGCCTTCGCCATGGCTCTACCCCTTCTCGAAGTACCCGGAAATCTCTCGAAGCGATGTCCGTCACGGTACGCCAGGCGGCCACATCTTGAGACCATATATTTCACCATGTGGACTGATGGTGCGTCAGATTCAGCCCCGCGCGGTGGCGTCGCGCCGGGTTACCCTGAACTGGCCGTTCCGCGCGGGGGCGGCGTTCGGTGCTTGCGACCTGGAGGGTCACCGCATGCGTCTGCTGCTCGTCCGTCACGGTGAGACGCCCAACAACGTGGCCGGCCTCCTGGACACCGCCGTACCCGGACCCGGTCTGACCGAGCTCGGCGAGCGGCAGGCCGCCGCCCTGCCGCAGGCATTCGCCGACGAGGACATCGAGGTCCTCTACGTCTCCACCCTCGTCCGCACCCAGCTCACCGCCGCCCCGCTGGCCGCCGCCCGCGGCCTCGAAGCGCGGGTGCGGGACGGCATCCGGGAGATCTCCGCGGGCGACCTGGAGCTCCTCCCCGGGGACACCGCGGGGGCCGGGCTGCAGTACATGCGTACGGCGTTCGCCTGGGCGGCGGGCGACGTGGACCTGCGCATGCCGGGCGGCGAGAACGGCACCGAGTTCCTCGCCCGCTACGACGCGGTGGTCGCCGAGGCCGCCGGGACCGGCGCGGCGACGGCCGCCCTGGTCAGCCACGGCGCCGCGATCCGCACCTGGGCGGCTGCCCGCGCCCACAACGTCGACGTCCCCTTCGCCGCGGGCCACCGCCTCGCCAACACCGGCACGGTGATCCTGGAGGGCTCCCCGACGGACGGCTGGAAGGCCCTGTCCTGGGCGGGCGCGACGGTGGTCCCGGCGGAAGAGTCCGGCCCGGCGGGCCGGGCGCTGGGCGAAGCGGGCTGAACCGCGGGCACCCGCGTATGCCCAGGTGAGCGGGCTGGTGCCCGCGCGCTCAGGGGCCCCGTCGCGCCGTCCTCCGCAGCGGCGGTCGCCGCCCGTCCCGTCGGAATGGGTTTGCCGGTTTCCGGGCGCGGGCCGCAGAATGCGTCCTCATGGGACATCTGGAAGCCGCGCACCTCGAGTACTACCTCCCCGACGGGAGGGCGTTGCTCGGCGACGTTTCCTTCCGGGTGGGTGAAGGAGCCGTGGTGGCCCTCGTCGGGCCCAACGGTGCCGGCAAGACCACCCTGCTGCGGCTGATCTCCGGCGAGCTGAAGCCGCACGGCGGCACCGTCACCGTCAGCGGCGGCCTTGGCGTGATGCGCCAGTTCGTGGGATCCGTACGGGACGAGACGACCGTACGCGATCTGCTGGTGTCCGTGTCCTCTCCCCGTATCCAGGAGGCCGCGCGGGCCGTGGACAAGGCCGAGCACGCGATCATGACGGTCGACGACGAGGCCGCGCAGCTCCAGTACGCGCAGTCCCTCTCCGACTGGGCGGAGGCCCGCGGCTACGAGGCCGAGACCCTGTGGGACATGTGCTCGACGGCGGCGCTCGGAGTGCCGTACGACAAGGCGCAGTTCCGGCTCGTACGCACCCTCTCCGGGGGCGAGCAGAAGCGGCTCGTGCTGGAGGCACTGCTGCGCGGCACCGACGAGGTACTTCTCCTCGACGAGCCCGACAACTACCTCGACGTACCCGGCAAGCGATGGCTCGAGGAGCGGCTGAAGGAGACCCGCAAGACGGTCCTCTTCGTCTCCCACGACCGTGAACTCCTCTCCCGCGCCGCCGAGAAGATCGTCTCCGTCGAACCCTCGCCGACCGGCGCCGACGCCTGGGTGCACGGCGGCGGCTTCGCCACCTACCACGACGCCCGCCGTGAACGCTTCGCCCGCTTCGAGGAGTTGCGCCGCCGCTGGGACGAGAAGCACGCCCAGTTGAAGAAGCTGGTGCTGAACCTCCGTCAGGCAGCCTCCATCAGCCACGAGTTGTCCTCCCGCTACCAGGCCGCCCAGACCAGGCTGCGCAAGTTCGAGGAGGCAGGACCGCCACCGGAGCCGCCGCGCGAGCAGGACATCAGGATGCGGCTCAAGGGCGGCCGTACCGGAGTAAGGGCCGTCACCTGCAAGGGACTTGAACTGACCGGCCTGATGAAACCCTTCGACATGGAGGTCTTCTACGGCGAACGCGTCGCAGTCCTCGGCTCCAACGGCTCCGGCAAGTCGCACTTCCTGCGGTTGCTCGCCGGCGACGACGTCGCCCACACGGGGGAGTTCAAGCTTGGCGCGCGGGTCGTGCCGGGGCACTTCGCACAGACCCACGCCCACCCCGAACTGCGGGGCCGCACACTGCTGGACATCCTGTGGCAGGAGCACTCCCAGGACCGGGGCGCGGCCATGTCCCGGCTGCGCCGCTACGAGCTCACCCAGCAGGCCGAGCAGACCTTCGACCGGCTCTCAGGCGGCCAGCAGGCCCGGTTCCAGATCCTGCTCCTCGAACTGGAGGGCGCGACCGCGCTGCTCCTCGACGAGCCGACCGACAACCTCGACCTCGAGTCCGCGGAGGCCCTCCAGGAGGGGCTGGAGGCCTTCGACGGCACGGTCCTCGCCGTCACCCACGACCGATGGTTCTCCCGCTCCTTCGACCGCTACCTGGTCTTCGGCAGCGACGGCCGGGTCCGTGAGACGCCGGAGCCGGTGTGGGACGAACGGCGCGTGGAGCGGGCCAGGTAGAGCGCCCCGCGGGTCCCTGGGGCCACGCCCGGGGGCTCGGGGGCCCGATTGTTCGTACAGTGGAGGGAACGCAGTAGGCGGAACGACGAGCGGGGCACCACGATGACCGGAGTCGACCCGGACCGGCTGGACGACCAGCAGCTCATGAGAGAGCTGGAGACGATTCACCGCACGCGCCACGACACCCTGCTGTACGGCTCGAACGACGCCCTGCGCGCCCACAACGACCGTATGGCCGGGCTCGAGGGCGAGTACCTGCGCCGCAACCCGCGCCGCTTCGTCTCCGCGGGCCGCACCCGTGAGGGCGCCAGGGAGCGCGAACCCGCGACCGACGTCACCCGCCCCGGCCCCCGGCCCCCGGCGGACACACCGGCGGGCAAATGGGGCCCGGGTTCCAGGGGCGGCGGCCCCGGCGGCACCTGACGGCGGCCGGGGGTCCCGGGCGCGGGGCGCGGGCGTGCGGCGCCCCCCGGCGGGGTGTGCGCGGGTGTGGGGCCGGTCCCGCCCGACGGCCTGTGCGCGGGCGTGCGCGCCCGGGGTGCGCGAGGCACCGGTCGCGTATGCGGCACCCGGGACGCACCGCTGCGCCGGGCCGGCGCCCGCGTCTCACCACCCTGCGATTACCCCTGCGACGCGTGAGGCGCGTGGCTGCGCAGGGGGACGCCTGTCCTGGGCGCGGCTGCCGTCCCGGGCTCGGCGGCCGTGCGGGGCGCGGTCGGCGGTGCGGGGCGCGGGGCGGGCATCCCACGTCCCGGCCTGCCACTCCGGCCTGCCGGGCCTGGTCTGCTGCGTCCCTGCTTGCCGGGCCTGGTCTGCCGCGTCCCCGTCTGCCGTGCTCGGACCGCGCCGCGTCCCGTCTGCCGTGCTCGGCCCGCCGCATCCCCGTCCGCCGCGCCGCGGGCCGCTGAGCCCTGGTCCCTCGTGCCCCGCATGCCCGTCACCCACATGGCCGTCTTCGTCCCGCGAATGGTGTCCGGCCGCGCGCGGGGCGGGCGTCCTCGGGCTGTGATGGCGGGGAGGCATGAACACCGTGCCCCGCCGCCGTCGGCCGAAGGAGCTGTTCCATGCGCCGCACCGCCGCCCCTCTCCTGTTCGCCGCCGCCCTGGTGGCCGCCGCCCCGGTCGCCTCGGCGGACCCGACGGCGGCGGTCGGCCCGGGCAGTGTCGGCCCCGGCGACAGCGTCACCGTCTCCGTCGCCTGCGACCCGGTCGGCGCCACCGCCCCCGCATCTCTCGACGCCGTCTCGCAGGCCTTCGCCGACGGCACCGTACGGCTCGACCGCATCCCCGGCGACGACGACGGGGACGGCGACGCCGTCGCCTACCGGGGCACCGCCCGGATCGCCCCCGACGCCGACCTGGACAGGGAAGCGGGCGCGGTCGGCCCGGACGGCGGCTGGACCGTCGACGGCACCTGCCCGGCGGCGCCCGGCGCGCGGGGCAGAGCCTGGAGCGCGGCCTTCGACATCACCCCGGGCGGCAGCAGCGGCGGCGGGAGCGGGAGCAGCACCCAGCCGTGTGCCCCCGCCCAGGGCGCGGCCTGCGAAGACACCGCCCGGCCCTGCGCCGAGCCCTGGCAGGACCACGGCAGCCCCTGCACCCCCAGCCACGCCCCCGTCCCCACCCCGGCGCCCGTCGAACACGGCGTGCGGGCCGGCAGCGGAGGCTCCTTCAGCGACTCCGTGCCCGCGCTCGTCGCCGGCGGACTCCTGATCGCCGGTGCGCTCGGCGCCGCCGGGCACCGGCTGTGGCGCCGCAGGTCCGCGCCGGCCGCCTGACCCGCCGACGAACCGGCCCGGCCCCCGCCGCGACGGGCGGGCCCGACACGGACGGACCGTGTCAGGACCGAATCCCCGTGGGTACACCGCATCACGCACCAGACAGCACGCACCACACGCACCACACCAGCACGCGGCCCCGGTGGCCGGCCCCGGCACAGGGCACCAAGGACGGACTGCGCGGAGGACCCATGTGGCGCACGGAACCGGCAGGCCAGGGCGGTCACGGGCCGGTCCGCTACGGCCCGCCGCTCCCGCCGGACGGACTGCCGGTGCTGCCCGAACTCGCCGCGGTCCTCGCCGAGTCGGCGGGCCGCGCGGACGCCGAGCCCGTAGGCGGTGGCCCCGCCCTCCTGGACGCGGCCGCCGGCTACTGGGAGCGGCGCGGCATTCCCGTGCACCCCGGCCGGCCGGTGGCCGGACCCGGCGCGCCCGCCCTGCTGATCGCGCTGACCGCCGCGCTCGGCGGCGACGTCCTGGTGCCCCGGCCCTGCGCGACCTGGTGGGCGCCGTACGCGAGGCTGCTCGGCCGGCCCCTGTTCCACGTGGCGACGCCCGCCGAGTGCGGGGGCGTCCCCGACCCGTACGCCCTGCTGGAGACCGTGCGACGGGTGCGTGAGGAGGGCGGCGACCCGCGGCTGCTGGTGCTGTCCGTCGCCGACGACCCCACCGGCACCGTCGCCCCGCCCGAGGTGCTGCACGAGGCCGTGGAGGCCGCCGCCGCGGAGGGCCTGCACCTGGTCAGCGACGAGACCTGGCGCGACACCCTGCACGCCCCGCAGGACACCGTGCTGGTCAGCCCGGCCGAGATGTTCCCGGAGCGGGTCACCGTCGTCACCGACCTGGCCGGTGCCCTGCTGCCCGTCGGCTGGCCGGCCGCCGTCGCCCGGCTGCCCGCCTCCGCCGCCGGGGACGACCTGCACGCGCGCGTACTCGACGTCCTCACCGCCCTCGACGCGCGCGTGGCCGCACCGGTCGCCGCAGCCGCGACGCACGCCCTGACCGAGCCCGAAGCGGTCACCACGCGCGTGGGGGACGCCGTACGCCTGCACGCACGCGTGGCGGCGGCGGTCCACGCCGCCGTCGTCGGCGCGGGCGCCCTGGCGCTGCCACCGCGCGCGGGCCGTCACCTGTACGCCGACCTCGATCCGCTGCGCGGCGCGCTGTCCGCGCACGGCGTCGGCGACTCCCAGGACCTGGAGGACTTCCTCACCGCCCGGCTCGGCATGCCCGCGCCCGGCGGCCACCGCTTCGGCGACGACCTCGCGGCGCTGCGCGTCCGCCTCTCCACCGGCCTGCTGCTCGGCGGAACGGTCACCCTGCGGACGGAATGCCTCACGTCACCCACACCGTTGGAACTGCCACACGTGCAACGCACGTTGACGCTTCTGAGGTCGGTCTTCGACGATCTCCGTGACGACGCTCAGCGACGGGAGCCTCCTCGATGACGCAGCAGTCCGAGTCGCCCACCACCACCGCCGAACCCGTGCCCCCGCAAGACACCGAGACCCTCGTCCCGCCCCCTTTCCCGCCCCTCGCCGAACCCCGCCCGTCGGGGGAGCGGCGGGTGTGGCCGCGCACCTTCCACGACCGGCTCACCGCCCCGCTGCCCGGCCTCAAGGCCGTCGCCCGCTTCGCCCGGGAAGGCTCCGTCCGGCCCGGCAGGGAAGGCCTCGCCGACATCCCCCGGCTGCCCTTCGCCCCCGCGCCGCTGCCCCGCGTGGACGCCCGCACCGTCGCCGTCACCTGGGCGGGACACGCCAGTTGGGTGCTCCGTATCGGCGGCCTGACCGTCCTGACCGACCCGGTCTGGTCCCGCCGCATCCTCGGCACCCCGGCCCGCATCACCCCCGTCGGCGTGCCCTGGGAGGACCTGCCGCCGGTCGACGCCGTCGTCATCAGCCACAACCACTACGACCACCTGGACGCGCCCACACTGCGCCGACTCCCGCGCGACACCCCCGTGTTCGTACCCGCAGGGCTCGGCCGCTGGTTCCACCGGCGCCGGTTCACCCGGGTCACCGAGCTGGACTGGTGGGAGGCGGCCGAACTGTCCGGTGTACGCCTCGACTTCGTCCCCGCCCACCACTGGTCCAAGCGCAGCCTCACCGACACCTGCCGCTCCCTGTGGGGCGGCTGGGTGCTGACCGCGCCCGACGGACAGCGCGTGTACTTCGCCGGGGACACCGGATACGGCCACTGGTTCGCCCGTATCGGACAGCGCTACCCGGGCATCGACCTCGCCCTGATGCCCATCGGCGCCTACGACCCGCGCTGGTGGCTCAGCGACGTCCACTGCGACCCGGAGGAGGCCGTACGGGCCGTCCTCGACCTGGGCGCCCGTCGTATGGCCCCGATGCACTGGGGCACCTTCGTCCTCTCCGCCGAACCCGTCCTGGAACCCCTCGACCGGGTCCGGGCGGCCTGGGAGCAGGCGGGTCTGGACCGCGCCGACCTGTGGGACCTGCCGATCGGAGCCTCACAGATACTGGACCGGCCGGAACCTCCCGGACACCGGACCGCTCGCAGCCTCACGGACGCCGGACCGGATCGAAGGCTCATAGACGCCGGACCGGACCGGAGCCTCACGGACGCCGGACCGGATCGAAGCCTCACGGACGTTGGAACGGACCGGAGGCTCGCCGACACCGGACCGGACGGCCCGGTCAGACCGCCCGGGGTCGACTGATCCGACGCCAGACGCTCGGGGCCGCGCTGATCACCACGGTCAGCGCGACCGCCGTGACCACACCCTGCCAGGGCTGCGGGAACAGCGAACCGCCGAGGATCCCGATCAACTGGTAGGTCGCCGCCCAGGCCAGACAGGCCGGGAGATTCCCGCGGACGAAGCGCCGCAGCGGCCACCGCGCCATCAGACAGGCCAGCATCACCGGGATCCGGCCGGCCGGCACCATCCGGGACAGCACCAGCACCGCCGTACCGTGGTCGGCGAGCTTCCCCTGCGCCTGCTCGAGCCGCTCCTGCGGCGCCCGCGCCCGGATCGCCTCCAGCCAGCGCGAGCCGTTGCGGGAGCGCATCCCGCGCCGCCCCAGCCAGTACAGCGCCGCGTCCCCGAGGAACGCCGCCAGGGACGCCGTCGCGAACACCAGCGCCAGCGCGAACGGTGCCGTCTGATGGAACGCCACCACGGCCGCCGAACTCACCAGCGCCCCCGTCGGTACCACCGGTACCAGAGCCCCGATCAGCACCAGCAGGAACAGTGACGGATAGCCGATCGCCCGCTGTGTGGACTCGGCGGGCACGGCGGTCACCGCCGCGGCGAGCCACCACCTCACCACGCGACCTCCAGACGCACGCTCTGTCCGTGGTCCAGCCGGTGCACGGTCACGCCCGGCGCACGCTGCGCGGCCAGGCGCACGAACTCCGCACCAGGCGCATGAAACTCATGGGGGCGCACGGCATCCATCCCGATCGGCCAGTACGTGCCGTAGTGCACCGGTACCGCGCTCCCCGGCGCCAGCTCGGCCAGCGCCTGCGCCGCGCGCCCCGCGTCCAGGTGCCCCTCCCCCAGATACGGCCCCCAACCGCCCACCGGCAACAGGGCCACGTCGACCGGCCCGACCTCCTCGGCCATCCCCTCGAACAGGCCCGTGTCCCCGGCGAAATACGTCCTCGCCTCGCCCTCGACGACGTACCCGAGCGCGGGGGAGTGGTGCGGGCCGACCGGCAGCCGCCGCCCGTCGTGCCGCGCGGGCACGACCCGTATCCGCAGGTCGCCGACGGGAACCACGTCACCGGGCGCCACCTCGCTCACCCGCAGGTGGGACAGCCGGCGCAGCCCCGGGACGGCGCGCGGCGCGCCCCGGGGCACCAGCAGGCGCGTGCCCGGCGCAAGCCGCGCCAGGGAGGGCACATGGAGATGGTCGGCGTGCAGATGCGAAACGAGCGCCACGTCCGCGCGCCAGGCCCCGGGCGGGGGCATCGCGCCCCGGCGACGCCGCAGATGAGCGAGCCTGCGGGCGAACAGAGGGTCGGTGAGCACCCGTACGTTCGAATCCTCGACCGTGCAGGTCGCGTGGCCCCACCAGGTGATCTCCACCGGCACCCCTTTGCCTCCTTCGCGCGACTCCCCCGAAGCCTACGGGCAGGAGTAGGGTCGGCGGCGAAACCCGGAGGTGAGGGGGACGCCATGGGACCGGTGAGGGTCACGGCGATCGCGAGTCTGACACCGCTGGAGGAACTGGACGCCGATCCCTTCCTGGTGGACTCCCGCAGCCAGCACGCGATGTGCGCGCGCTGGGCCGCCCAGCGGGGCTACGTCGTCAGCCGCGAACTGCTCGTACGCGGACTGCGGGCCGACCACTGCGTGCTGTGGGACGGCGTCGAATCCGGCGTCGACCTGTTCGTCGCGCCCAGCCGCCGGGTGCTGGAGAGCGCGCTGTCGGACGTCGAGGAGTTCACCGAGGAGTGCGCCCGGCGCGGTGTGCGGGTGGAGACCGTGGGCTACGCCGAGCCCGACTACGACGCCCAGATGAAGGCCCGGGTCCACCGGCGCCTGTCGATGCCGACGGCCGGGTACGACGGGCGGTAGCCGGGCGGTGGCCGGGCGGTGGCCCTTGTCGAAGCCCGTTGTCAGTGGGGTGTGACAGGGTGGATGACGGCCCCCCACCGGCATCGGGGCCGGAAGACGAGGTGGACGGGGCGTGCGAGGGGTGCGGTGGCGGCGGGCCGCCAGCCAGCTGGGGCGGAGCATCGCCGTATGGGTCGTGTCGACCCTGACGATGCTCGTGCTCGCGGGGATCCTGCCGGACTTCCGGCTGCAGTCCGCCGACGGCGACAGCGCCACCACCATCGCCATGACCGCCGCGGTCGGCGCCGGCGTCTTCGGCCTGCTCTCCGCCCTCGTCTGGCCGCCGCTGGTCCGGCTCCTGCTGCTCGTGCCGGCCCTCGTCCTCGGCCTGCTGGTGTTCTTCCTCAACGGCTCCCTCCTGCTGCTCGCCCTGCGGCTGACCCCGTCCGGCCAGACCGAGGCGGCGCCCGAGACCGCCGTCATCGTCGCCGCCGTGATGTCCGCCGTCGCCTCCGCGACCGGCGGCGCCCTGGCCGTCCGCGACGACGACGCCTACCGCCGCAGGCTCTACCGGCTCGCCGACCGCCGCCGCAGAGGCGGTCCCGCCTGCCCCACCACCCCCGGCACCGTCTTCCTCCAGCTCGACGGCGTCGGCCACGACGTACTGGCCCGGGCCGTGGGGAAGGGCCTGATGCCGACGGTGGCCGGATGGCTCGGCGACGGCCCCGACCGGGAGTCCCCCGCAATCCCCACCCACCGCCTCACCCCCTGGCGCACCGACTGGTCCAGCCAGACCGGTGCCAGCCAGCTCGGCATCCTGCACGGCAGCAACCACGACGTCCCCGCCTTCCGCTGGTACGAGAAGGACAGCCGCGAGGTCATGGTCTGCAACCGTCCCACCAGCGCCGCCGAACTCCAGCGCCGCGCCGTCGCCCGCACCGGCGAGGGCGGGCTGCTCTCCGCCGACGGCGCCAGCCGCGGCAACCTCTTCAGCGGAGGCGCCGACGAACAGGCCCTCGTGCTGTCCATAGCGACCCGCCGGCGCAGCCGGGAGACCCGCTCCCGCGCCGGATACTTCGCCTACTTCTCCGACCCGGCCAACGCCGTCCGCACCGCGCTGTCCTTCGTCGCCGAGGTGGTCCGCGAGATCGCCCAGTCCACCCGCGCCCGGCTGCGCGAGGAACGCCCGCGCGTCGGACGCGGCGGCCTCTACCCGCTCGTCCGCGCCTTCGCGACCGTCGTCGAGCGGGACGTCGTCGTGGCCGCCGTGTCGGGGGACATGCTCGCCGGCCGCACCGCCGTCTACGCCGACCTGGTCGCCTACGACGAGGTCGCGCACCACTCCGGACCGCTCGGCCGGGACACCGAGCAGGTCCTCGGCCGCCTCGACCGGGCCCTCGCGCTGATCGAGAAGGTCGCCGAGCACGCCCCCCGCCCCTACCGGATCGTCGTCCTGTCCGACCACGGACAGAGCCCCGGCGAGACCTTCCACGCCCGCTACGGCCTCACCCTCGGCGACCTGGTCCGGGCCGGCTGCGGCCTGCCCGTCCCGCGCCGCGCGGAGCGCACCCACAGCGGCGCCGAGGCCCGTGCCGCCGTCCGTGCGGCCCTGCGCAGGCCGGTGGAGGAGGGCGGCGAGAAGCACCGCCCGTCCGGCCGCCGCTCCGAGCCGCTCGTGCTCGCCTCCGGCAACCTCGGCCTGATCTCCTTCCCCGACGTGGGACACCGGATGGCCAAGGAGGAGATCGACGCCCGCCACCCCGCCCTGCTGACCACCCTCGCCAACCACCCCGGCGTCGGCTTCCTGCTGGTCCGCAGCGAGGAGCACGGCGGGGTCGTGCTCGGCGCGCAGGGCGCCGAGATCCCCCTGGACCGGCTCGACGAGGACCCGGGCCCCCTGGCCTCCTTCGGCCCCGGCGCGGCCGACGCGGTGCGCCGCACCCACACCTTCCCGCACACCGCCGACATCATGGTCAACTCCTTCCACGACCCGGCCGACGGCGAGGTCCTGTCCTTCGAGGAGCAGATCGGCTCGCACGGCGGACTCGGCGGCGCCCAGTCCCGGCCCTTCCTGCTCTCCCCGCTCGCCCTGTCCGCACCGGTCGGGGACGGCGAGGTGCTGTCCGGCGCCGAACACCTCCACGACGTCCTGCGCCGCTGGCTGCGCGAGTCCGACGGCCCCCAGATACCCGTGGAGCGGGAGCCGCAGGAGCGGGCCGCCTGAAAATCGGCTGCGCCCACGGGACCGTACGCACACACTGGGCGTGTCGCTCTCCCGAACAGTCCAAGGAGCCCCTCTTTTGCAGGCCGCCGTCACGGTCACTCCCGCCCGCATACCCGAACTCCTCCTCGGCCTGGCCACCGTCCGGCCGGTGTTCCTCTGGGGCGCCCCCGGCATCGGAAAGTCCTCCCTGGTCAGGGAGTTCGCCGAATCGCTCGGCCTGGAGTGCGTCAGCCTGCTCGGCACCCAGCTCGCACCCGAGGACCTGATCGGCGTACCGCAGATCCGCGACGGGCGATCCGTGTTCTGCCCGCCGGAGGCCATCGCCCGCGACGAGCCGTACTGCCTGTTCCTGGACGAACTCAACGCGGCCACCCCGGATGTGCAGAAGGCGTTCTACTCGCTGATCCTGGACCGCCGCATCGGCACCTACGAGCTGCCCAAGGGCTCGATCGTCATCGGCGCCGGGAACCGGGCCACCGACAACGCCCTCGCCCGGCCGATCGCCTCCGCGCTCGTCAACCGCCTCACCCACGTCCACCTGGAGGCGTCCTCCAGGGACTGGCTGGCCTGGGCGGCCGGAAACGGCATCCACCCGTGGATCCTCGACCACCTCACCTCCCGCCCCGACCACCTGTGGTCCAAGCCGCCGAAAACCGAGGAACCGTTCTCGACCCCCCGTTCCTGGCACATGCTGTCCGACGCCCTGCACTCCTTCGGACAGGGCCTCGACGAGGACACCCTCAAGGTCCTCGCGCACGGCACGCTCACGCCCGCGCACGCCACCGCCTTCTGCGGCTACGTCAAGATCGTGCGCAGCCGGTACGGCATCGACGCCGTCCTCAAGGGCGAGGCCCCCTGGCCGCACCGCGTCGAGGACCGCGACCTGCTCTACTACCTCGCCGAGTCGTTCCGCGGCCGGCTCGTCAAGGAACTCCCCGCCGTCAAGGACCACATGTCGGCGAACGGCCGGCAGACCGCCTACCGCGCCAAGTCGCTGCTCGTGCAGCTCGCCGAGATCTCCGTCGAGGTCGCCCAGACCGTCATCGCCACCGACGCCGACGGCAACCCGGTGCTGCCCTCCTGGTTCCTGGTCGAGGCCGCCCGTGACATGCCCCGGCTGGTGGAGGCGCGGCGATGAGCCGGGGCGGACGCGGCAAGAAGAAGCGGGACCTCGCGGCCGAGGCGTTCGACGAGGGACTGCGGCTGATGCGCGCCAACCCCGCCCTCGCCGCCGTCGGCTTCGGCATCTGCCGCGCGGAGGCCTGCGTACTCGCGCCCCGCGACGGCCTCGTCCGCGTCGACTCCGACGGCACCCTGCACGCCCACCCGGCCCGCATCGCCGACCCCGCCGTGTGGGCCTGGTCCATCGCCCACGCCGCCCTCCACCTCGGCTTCGGCCACGTCCCCGCCGAGAAGGGCGAACGCGTCCAGCCCGACCGGTACGACATCGCCGCCCGCTGCGCGGTCGTGAACCGCTTCCTGCTCACCTTCCCGGTCGGTACCGCGCCCGAGGACCTGCCCCTCACCTACCCGGACGGCGACGAGGAGCAGCTCGCCGCCCGCTGGCGCCGCACCGGCCTGCCCGCCGCCTACGACCGCTGCGGCACCGCCGGCCCGGAACCCGACCAGCTGCTCCTGACCTGGGAGACCTGGCGCCAGGGCAGGCCCCCCGACCGGCAGCTCGCCTTCGCCACCGCCCTCACCCGCACCGTGTCCGCCGCGATGGACATGGCCGGCGGCCGACGCGCCTCCCTCGACGACGAGACCGACCCCCAACGCCCCTGGGAACGCGCGCTGAGCTGGTTCGTCTCCTCCTACCCGCTGCTCGGCGGCATCGCGGCCGGCATCAAGCTCGTCCCCGACGCCGAACTCGCCCGCGCCCACGGCATCCAGATCGCCGCCGTCAACGCCGAGGCCGGCGAGATCTACGTCAACCCGCTGCACCACCTCGACGACGAGGAATGGCGGTTCGTCCTCGCCCACGAGATGCTGCACGCCGCCCTGCGCCACGGCGACCGCTGCGGCACCCGCGACCACTACCTCTTCAACGTCGCCTGCGACTACGTCATCAACGGCTGGCTGCGCGAGATGCAGGTCGGCACCATGCCCGACGGGCTGCTGTACGACCCCCGGCTCGCCGGCCTCTCCGCGGAGGAGGTCTACGACCGCATCGCCGGCGACCTGCGCAGACTGCGCCGCCTCGCCACCCCGCGCGGACGCGGCCTCGGCGACGTCCTCGGCGCCCCGCTCGGCCCGCCCCGCGACTGCGTCGACCTCGACGGCTTCTACCGCCGCGGCCTCGCCCAGGGCTTCGACCTCCACCAGCGCCAGGACCGCGGCTACCTGCCCGGCGGGCTGGTCGAGGAGATCCGCGCCCTGAACCATCCACCCCTGCCGTGGGACGCCCAACTGGCCCGCTGGTTCGACGAGTTCGTACCCCGCCCCGAGCCGGTACGGTCCTACGCCCGCCCCGCGCGCCGCCAGGCCTCCACCCCCGACATCCCGCGCGCCGGCCGGTACTTCCCGCCCGAGGAGGTGTCCCGCTGCACCTTCGGCGTCGTCCTGGACACCTCCGGCTCCATGGACCGCACCCTCCTCGGCAAGGCCCTCGGCGCCATCGCCTCCTACGCCGAGGCCCGTGACGTACCGGCGGCCCGGGTCGTCTTCTGCGACGCCGCACCGCACGACGCGGGCTATCTGCCGGTCACCGAGATCGCCGGCCGGGTCCGGGTGCACGGCCGCGGCGGCACCGTCCTGCAGCCCGGCATCGACCTGCTCCAGCGCGCCGACGACTTCCCGCCCGGCGCACCGGTGCTGGTCATCACCGACGGCTGGTGCGACGTCCTGCGGATACGCCGTGAACACGCCTACCTGATCCCGCAGGGCGCCAGGCTGCCGTTCACGGCTCGGGGACCGGTGTTCCGGGTGCGGTGAGCGAGAGTGTGATCGGATGGGACCCACGGAAACCCGTCCAACGGGAAACCCATGCGAAAGGAACAACCGTGGCCACCACGCGCTCCGCACACACCGTCTGGGAAGGCAACCTGCTCCAGGGCAACGGAGTAGTCACCTTCGACTCCTCCGGTATCGGCGAGCAGCCGGTGTCGTGGGCGTCGCGCGCCGAGCAGGCGAACGGCAAGACCAGCCCCGAGGAGCTGATCGCCGCCGCCCACTCCAGCTGCTTCTCCATGGCCCTGTCGCACGGCCTGGCCGGCGCGGGCACCCCGCCCACCAAGCTCGTCACCTCCGCCGACGTCACCTTCCAGCCGGGTGAGGGCATCACCGGCATCCACCTCACCGTCGAGGGCACCGTCCCCGGACTCGACAACGACGCGTTCCTCGCCGCCGCCGAGGACGCCAAGAAGAACTGCCCGGTCAGCGCCGCCCTCACGGGCACCACGATCACCCTGTCGGCCAAGCTCGCCTGACTCCGGCCGACCCGCCACCGAGGGGATCCGGGCGGATCATCACCCATGATGGGGCGATGATCCGTCCCCCGCTCGCCGGCCCCGCCGTCTCCGCGCACCGCGGCGGCTCCGAGCGGTGCGGCGCCGCGACTCTCCAGGCGTACCAGGACGCGCTCGCCTCCGGCGCGGAGTACGCCGAGTTCGACATCCGGCGCACCGCCGACGGCGCCCTCGTCGTCCACCACGACCCCCGCGCCGGCGGGCCCACCGGACCCTTGCTGCACCGGATCACCCACGCCGAACTGTGCCGCCGCGCCGGATACGCCGTCCCCCTCGTCGAGGAGGTGATGGCACTGGTCGCCGGGAAACTCGTCGGACACCTGGACCTGAAGGAAGCCGGTTACGAGCACGAGGTGATCGACCGGGCTGTAGCCCTGCTAGGCCGGGACGGCCTCGTCGCCACCAGCCTGGAAGACCGTTCCGTCGCCGCGATCACCCGCGCCTTCCCCGGTGTACGCACCGCCCTGTCGCTGGGCCGCGACCGCCGGGAGGTGGGCACGGCACGGCTGGCCGGGACACGGGCCGGCGAGCTGTTCCCCCTGCGGCGGCTGCACGCCTGCGGGGCGCACGGAGTGGCCGTGCACCAGCTGCTCGCCCGGGCCGGCGTACTGCGCCGGGCGGCCCGGCACCGGCTGTTCACCATGATCTGGACGGTCAACGACGACGCAGGACTGCGCAGATTCCTCGCCGACGCACGCGTCGACGTACTGATCACCGACCGGCCCCGGCGGGCGGTGCAGCTGCGCGCCGAACCGGCCCCGCCTCCTGCGCCCCATTGACAGAAACCCGCTCAAGATTTGTGCTGGATACCTGGGGGTCCGGTGGCCTGAAAGTCCGGTGGCCCGGTGACCCGGTGGTCACGGTGGCCCGGTGGCCACGGTGGTCCGGTGGTCTGATGGCCTTTGGGCCGCGGCGCGGAAGGCTCCCTGCGGAAGGGGACTGCGATGGGACGTCCGGTCGGGATCGATCTCGGAACCACGAACTCGGTGGTGGCCGTACTGGAAGGCGGCGAACCCACGGTCATCGCCAACGCGGAAGGGGCCAGGACCACCCCCTCGGTGGTGGCCTTCGCCAAGAACGGCGACGTGCTCGTCGGCGAGGTCGCCAAGCGGCAGGCCGTCACCAACGTCGACCGCACCGCCCGCTCGGTCAAACGGCACATGGGCGCGCCGGACTGGCGCTTCCCCGACCAGGGCTCCGTGGACGGCACCCGCTACCGCGCCCAGGAGCTGTCCGCCCGGGTCCTGCAGAAGCTGAAGCGGGACGCCGAGGCCTATCTCGGCGAGGACGTCACCGACGCGGTGATCACCGTGCCCGCCTACTTCGACGACACCCAGCGGCAGGCCACCAAGGAGGCCGGGGAGATCGCCGGCCTGAAAGTGCTGCGGATCATCAACGAGCCCACCGCCGCCGCCCTCGCCTACGGACTCGACCGCGGCGAGGAGCAGACCGTCCTCGTCTTCGACCTCGGCGGCGGCACCTTCGACGTGTCCCTCCTGGAGATCGGCGACGGCGTCATCGAGGTCAAGGCCACCAACGGCGACACCGCCCTCGGCGGCGACGACTGGGACCAGCGGGTCGTCGAGCACCTGGTCAAGAAGTTCAAGGGCCAGTACGGCGTCGAACTCGGCAAGGACAAGATGGCGCTGCAACGCCTGCGCGAGGGCGCCGAGAAGGCGAAGATCGAACTGTCCTCGTCCTCCGAGACCACCATCAACCTGCCCTACATCACCGCCTCCGCCGAGGGCCCCCTCCACCTGGAGGAGAAACTGACGCGCGCTCAGTTCCAGGAACTCACCGCCGACTTGCTCGACCGCTGCAAGCAGCCCTTCCACCAGGCCGTCAAGGACGCCGGCATCAAGCTGTCCGCGGTCGACCACGTCATCCTCGTCGGCGGCTCGACCCGGATGCCCGCGGTCACCGACCTGGTACGGGAGTTGACCGGCAAGGACC
This sequence comes from Streptomyces vulcanius, assembly GCF_042653945.1. NCBI lineage: Bacteria > Bacillati > Actinomycetota > Actinomycetes > Kitasatosporales > Streptomycetaceae > Streptomyces > Streptomyces vulcanius. Next base: position 95,920 of record NZ_JBHSFK010000025.1, read on the forward strand.
CGCACAAGGGCGTCAACCCCGACGAGGTGGTGGGCGTCGGCGCCGCCCTCCAGGCCGGTGTCATCCGCGGCGACGTCAAGGACGTCCTGCTCCTCGACGTCACCCCGCTGTCCCTCGGCATCGAGACCAAGGGTGGCATCATGACCAAGCTCATCGAACGCAACACCACGATCCCCACCCGCCGTTCGGAGATCTTCACCACCGCCACCGACAACCAGCCCTCGGTCGGCATCCAGGTCTACCAGGGCGAACGCGAGATCGCCGCGTACAACAAGAAGCTCGGTGTCTTCGACCTGACCGGTCTGCCGCCCGCCCCGCGCGGGGTCCCGCAGATCGAGGTCGCCTTCGACATCGACGCCAACGGGATCATGCACGTCTTCGCCAAGGACCTCGCCACCGGCCGCGAACAGAAGATGACCGTCACCGGCGGCTCCGCGCTGCCCAAGGACGACATCGACCGCATGATGCGCGACGCCGAGCAGTACGCCGAGGAGGACCGCACCCGCCGCGAGGCCGCCGAGACCCGCAACCAGGCCGAACAACTCGTCTACCAGACCGAGAAGTTCGTCCGCGAGAACGAGGAACGCGTACCCGCCGACACCCGGGCGGAGGTGTCGGCGGCGGCCGACGAGCTGAAGTCCCTTCTGGAACAGCAGGCCGACACCGCCGCCCTGCGCGCCGGCATCGACCGGCTCGCCGCCGTCAGCCAGCAGATGGGCCAGGCGATGTACGCCCAGGCCCAGCAGCCCCCGACCGGCGACGGCGCCGACGCCGCCTACTCCGGGGGCTCTGCCGGCTCCGCCGATGAGCATGCCTCGCCGGGGGACGACGAGACGGTCGTGGACGCGGAGATCGTCGACGATGATCGGGGCGAGGAGGGGGGCGGGGCGCGGGGTGCTTAGCGTGTCGTAGCCGGTATGCGGTTGCGGTATGCGATATGCGGCAGACCGGTTGCCGTATGCCGTATGCCGTATGCCGTATGCCGGATATCGTATGTCGCATACCGGATACCGGATACCGGATACCGGATACCGGATATCGCATGCGCGATACGGGTTGCGGTATACGGCCTACGGCTCAGGCCTTGCGGGCGACCCCCGCGTACACCGGCACGATGCCCTCCGCCTGGAGCGCCACGTCCTCGGGGTCCGGCCGCCAGCCCGACACGGGGATCAGACCCGGGCCGAGCAGCTCCAGCCCCTCGAAGAAGCGGCCGAAGTCGGACAGGGCGCGCGGGAAGAACGGCGTACCGCTGTTCCGGAAGGCGTTCGCGGCCTTCTCGATGGCCTCCGGGCTGAGGTCGGGGGTGACCTGGGAGAGGATCAGCCAGCTGCCGGGGGCGAGCCTCGACACGTACTCCCGGACCAGCTCGTAGGCACCGTCGTCCAGGTAGTGGGTCAGCGCCACCAGGGAGAGCGCGACCGGCCGCGCGAGGTCGAGGGAGTCCTCCGCCCGCCCGAGCAGCGCCTCCAGGTCACGGACGTCGGCGTGCACGTACTCCGTGGATCCCTCGGGCGTCCCGTGCAGCAGCGCCTGCGCGTGCCGCAGCACGAGCGGGTCGTTGTCCGCGTACACCACCTTCGACTCCGGTGCCTCGCCCTGCGCGATCTGGTGCAGGTTGGGCTCGGTGGGGATGCCCGTACCGATGTCCAGGAACTGCCGTATCCCGGCCTCGGCGGCGGCGCGCACCGCGCGGATCATGAAGCGGCGGTTGGCGCGCGCCCCGCGCAGCACCGTGTCGTCCACGGAGAGGATCCTGCGGGCCAGCTCCTCGTCGACGGGGTAGTTGTCCTTGCCGCCCAGCCACCAGTCGTACACCCGGGCCGGATGCGGCCGGGTGGTGTCGATGCGCAGCGAGGTCTCGGCGTCGGAACCGGTCATACGGGTCTCCTGGACGGTGGGTGAGGCGGGCGGTGGGCGAGGCGGAGCCGTGTGCTCAGAGGCTTTCGCGGGCGTCCCGCAGGATCTTCTTGGTGGCTTCCGCGGAAGCGGCGTGCGTCGTCATGTGGTCGAGGACCTCCAGATGCGCGGAGACCTCGTTGCGCGAGTCGAGGTACAGCGCACCGGTCAGGTACTCGGTGACGACCATGTCGGGCAGTTCGGGCTCCGCGAACCGGAACAGCGAGAACGGCGCGGACGTGCCTGGATGCGGGCCGTCGGCGAACCGGGCGACCTGCAGGGTGATCCGGTCGCGCTCGGACAACTCCAGCAGCCGGTCGAGCTGTTCGCGCAGCACGGAGACGTCGTCGGTCACCGGGCGCAGCAGCACCGTCTCGTCCATCACCGCCCACAGGTGCGGCGGGTTCGGCCCGTCGAGCAGTTGCTGTCGGGCCAGCCGCAGCGACACATGCCGCTCCAGCGCCTCGGGGGTCGTCCGCCCCACCGTCCCGGCCTCCAGGACGGCCCGGGCGTAGCCCTCCGTCTGCAGCAGCCCCGGCACGAAGTGCGGTTCGTAACTGCGGATCAGCCGGGCCGCGCCCTCCAGGCTCACATACAGGCTGAACCACTCGGGCAGCACGTCGTGGAAGCGCTGCCACCAGCCGGGCAGGTTCGCGTCCTCGGCGAGCGCGACGAACGTCTCGGCCTCCACGTCCGACACGCCGTACGCCTCCAGGAGCACCTGGACGTACGGGATCTTCAGCGCGACCTCGGCCATTTCCATGCGCCGTACGGTCGCGGGAGCGACGCGCAGCGCGCGGGCCGCCTCCTCGCGGCCGAGACCCGCCGCCTCGCGCAGCTCCTGGAGCCGTCTGCCGAGTACCACCTGGCCCACAGTAGGCGCGGGCCGTCGCTCACTCACGCCACGTCTCCCCTACGTGTCGAAGCACGCCGGTCAGTGTGTCATGTTCCAGCCGTAGTCTCACCGGTACGACGGTGAGGTTCTTGCCACGCCGGAAGATCGAGTTCCGGCATAAAGGGCGCTGGTCCGTTACGTCCTGGGTAATCGACCCGGCGCCCCGTTGGCGGGATCGTGGTGGCACCGGGTTCCGGGCCGGCGCACTCCGGCCCGGAACCTGCCCTTGCCGATCGGAGATGACCGGCTGTCAGCTCGTATGCGAGTGAAGGTACTTGGCTGTCTCGGGGTCGGCCGGGTGGAACGTCTCGACCGCCAACTCGGCCACGGTCACGTCCATCGGGGTGTTGAACGTGGCGATCGACGAGATGAACGACAGGATCCGTCCGTCGTGCTCGATCCGCATCGGCAGCGCGAAGTGCGGTACGGGGCCCGCCGGTTCGCCGCCGTGCCTGTCCTCCGGCACCGGGTACGCGGCGACCTCGTCGTACAGCGCGCGCAGCGGCGCCGACCGGTGCAGGGCGATCTCGCGCTCCATCTGGGCGAAGAGATGCCCGCGCCACTCGGGCAGGTTGCGGATGCGCGGCGCCAGACCCCGCGGGTGCAGGGTCAGCCGCATCGCGTTGAGCGGCGGGGCCAGGAGGGACTCCGGGACACCCTCCAGCAGCATGGCGATCCCGCGGTTGGCCGCCACGACGTCGTACGTCGCGTTCACCACGAGCGCCGGATACGGCTCGTAGCCCTGGATCAGCCGCTCCAGACCGGCCCGCAGCGCGTCGAGCGCCGGGTCGTCCAGCGGGGTCTCCGGGTAGTGCGGGGCGTAACCGGCGACCAGGAGAAGGGCGTTGCGCTCCCGAACGGGCACGTCGAGGTGTTCGGCGAGCCGCAGCACCATCTCCTCGCTGGGCCGGGCGCGGCCCGTCTCGACGAAGCTGATGTGCCGGGCGGAGGAGCCGGCGCGCAGGGCCAGCTCCAGCTGACTGACCCGCCGCCGCTCCCGCCAGTCCCGCAGCAGGGGGCCGACGCCCGGGTCGGGGGAGGGGACGCTCGTACCGTTCCCTGCGGCTGTCGTACCGGTCGTACCTGTCCTACCGGTCGTGCTGGTCCTGCTCGTCATGCGTACGACCGTAGCCGAGCGGCGCGGCGGCCCGGCGGTTGTCGGCCTGGCCGCCGGAAAACCTTCTTTGGTGCCGGAAAACGTTCTGACCAGGGCCGCCGCCGCTGTCCTGTGGCACGCTGGACAGGTACGGGACGCCCAGGAAGCAGGAAGGGAGTCAGGCCATGGCCGTCGAACCGCTGTCGCAGAAGGAGATCGAGGACCGGCTGACCGAGCTGCCCGGCTGGTCGCTGGACGGCGACCGCCTCACCCGCTCCTACCGGCTCGCCTCCCACTTCGCCGCGACCGCCCTGGTCGTCCATGTCGCACGGATCCAGGAGGAGCTCGGCCACCACTCCGATCTCACCCTCGGTTACAACACGGTCTCCCTCGCCGTGAACACCCACAGCGTGGGCGGCGCCGTCACCGACCTGGACGTCGAACTGGCCCGCCGGGTGCAGGCCGCGGCCTCCGGACACGGGGCGCTCTGACCCGCCGGCGGACGGAGGACGGAGGGGGGGAGCGCGGGTGCTTGACTACGACGAGGAAGCCGAACGCTACGACGCCTCGCGCGGCGGCGAACCACGTGCGGCCGCCGCCGCGGAAGCGATCCTGGGCCTGCTGTCGCCGACGGCGCGCAGTCTGCTGGACGTGGCCTGCGGCACCGGTATCGTCACCCGCCGGCTCGCGGCCGGACGAGACGGCCTGCGCGTGACCGGCGTCGATATGGCACCCGCGATGGTCCGGCAGGCCGCCGCCCGGCTGCCCGGCGCGATCGTGCGCGGCGACGGCCGCCGACTCCCCTTCCGCGACGCGGAGTTCGACGCGGTGAGCAGCGTGTGGCTGCTGCACCTCGTCGACGACGCCCGGCACGCGCGGCGGATCGTCGCCGAGTGCACGCGGGTGCTGCGGCCGGGCGGGGTGTACGTCACCACGGTCGACAAGGGCGCCTCGCACAACGTGGGCAGCGACATCGACGGCGTCCTCGCCTCCCGCCCGCCCCGCCCCGCGTCCGACGCCGCGGCGCTCGTCGAGTCGTACGCCGTCGGCTGCGGCCTGGTCCCGGCCGGGCAGACCCGCTTCCCGGGCCGGGGGCAGGGCCGCAGCCCGCGCCGGGCGATCGCCGACCTGCGCCGCGGCTGGTTCGTCACCCTGCCGCCCGGTCACCCCCTGGCCGACGGTTTCGCCGCCCGCCTCGCGGCCCTGCCCGACCAGGAACGACCGCGCCCGGAACCGCAGTTCACCCTGCGGGCGTTCCGGAAGCCACCGCTTGAACCGGCGTTCGACCGAACTCCATGATCCAGTTGGTCACCCAGCTCCGCCCGACGTCCACCGAGAACGCCTGCTCCCAGCGGGCCGCCTCCGGGGAGACCCCGGACCACACGAAACGGACCCGCACGTCCTTGCCGTCGTGCGTGTCGACGCCGTGGAACTCGCCGCGCCCGCCCACGAATCGGCCGACGACCGGCGGGAACAGCCGACCCGTGCCGCTGGCGGACCAGTTCAGCGACCACCGGCCGCTCGCCGGGTCGAACAGCCGCAGTGTCAGCCCCTTGTAGCCCAGGTGCGGCATGTCGATCTCGTCGATATTGGCGGCGCCGTCGAACAGCGGTCGACAGACGCTCGTGGCGGGGAACTCCTCCCAACTGCTGTCCGGGTCCAGGAAGTCGGTGCGGCGGCGGTTGCGGACGTGCCACTCGCCGTGGAAGAAGTCGAAGTCGTGCGGACTGCTCATATGCGGTCTCCGGTGGTTCCCTCGTGCAGGCTGTCGGTCAGGTAGGCGTCCAGATCGGGGACTTGGGGCGCGAGCAAGTGGCGTACCCAGGCGTCCCGTTCGTGCAGGATCGGCGGCAGCTCCCAGACACAGCCGATCCACGGCAGTTCCGGGACGATGAAGCGGGTGGGGTCGCGGTCCGGGCAGCCCAGTACCGGCTGGCCCGCCGCCGCGCACCGGAAGTGCAGCACGTTGTCCCACACCCAGCTGTACGCGTTGAGATACGCACCGGTGTCCCCGCCCCGGTGCAGGACGACGAACGTCGCCGGCGGGGTCCCGTCCGGCTCCGGCAGCAGTTCCGGCAGGACCGCGTACGCCGCCCGCTGCACCTCGGGCGCGATGCCCCCGGGGTCAGCGGTGACGTGGTAGCGCTTGACCTGCCGCCCGGCCACCTCGATCGGCGGCGGCACGGTCAGCAGTTTCTCCGTGAAGGCCATGGAAGGGACGCTAGGCCCGCTCCACTGCCATCCTGTGTCAGTGAAGTCCAGCCGACTCGTCTCGATCCTCCTCCTGCTCCAGACCCGGGGCCGGATGACGGCCGCCCAGCTCGCGGAGGAACTGGAGGTCTCGGTGCGCACCGTCTACCGGGACGTCGAGGCGCTCGGCGCGGCGGGCGTCCCGCTCTACGGCGACGCGGGCCATGCCGGCGGCTACCGGCTGCTCGACGGCTACCGCACCCGGCTGACCGGACTCACCGCGGGCGAGGCGGAGGCCCTCTTCCTCGCCGGAGTGCCCGGACCCGCCGCCGCCCTCGGCCTGGGGCCGGTCCTGGCCGCCGCCCAGCTCAAGGTGCGTGCCGCGCTGCCGACGGAACTACGGGCCCACGCCGACCGGATCAGCGGCCGCTTCCACCTGGACGCCCCCGGCTGGTACGCGGACGCCGACGAGGTGCCGTGTCTGCACGCGGTCGCCGACGCCGTATGGAACAACCGCGTCCTGCATATCGCATACCGTCGCTGGCGTGAGCCCACCGACGTCCGACGCCGGCTGGAGCCGTACGGCCTGGTCCTGAAGGCGGGCCGCTGGTATGCCGTAGCCGGCCCCGGCCCGCGCACCTACCGCGTCGACCAGATCCTCGGACTCACCGCTTCCGAAGAGGAGTTCACCCGCCCCGACGATTTCGACCTGGCCGCCTACTGGACCGCCCACCAGCGCGGCTTCCACGAACGGCTGTACCGGGCGGTGGCGGTGGTGCGGCTGGCGCCCGGTGTGACGCTCGGCCGGCCGGTGACGGTCGACGGTCCACCGGATACCGACGGCTGGATACAGGCGACAGTCCCCATCGAGTCCCTCGACCACGCCCACGGCGAGTTCCTGCGCCTCGGCACGGACATCGAGGTACTGGAGCCCGTCGAACTACGCCGCCGGATCGCCCGAACGGCGGCCGAACTGGCCGAAAGATACGGCAACTCGGCGGATCTCGGCGGCGACTGACGGTGCGGAACCCGTCCGTCCTCTCTGGAGGTTCGTCCCGTGCAGCACCCGCACAAGCACCGCCGACGCCGAGCCCTCCTCTCGGCGCTCACCGCGGCGACCGCTCTCGTCGCCGCCGGCCTGACCGCGCTCGGCACCGGCACGGCCCAGGCCGCCACGGCCCGCCAGGCCGAGGCCCTCGACCGGGGCGTGGTCAGCGTCCACACCGACAGCGGCAACCTGGTCAGCTGGCGCTGGCTCGGCACCGACCCGAACGACGTCTCCTTCAACGTCTACCGGGCCGGCACCAAGGTCAACTCCACTCCGGTCACCGGCTCCACCAACTACTTCCACTCCGGCGCCCCCTCCCAGGCCGACTACACCGTCCGCGCGATCGTCAACGGCGTCGAACAGGCCGACTCCGTCCACGCAGTCCAACTGCGCACCGGATACAAGGACGTTCCCCTCAGCCCACCCGCCGGCGGCACCACCCCCGACGGCGTCGCCTACACCTACGAGGCCAACGACGCCTCCGTCGGCGACCTCGACGGCGACGGCGCCCTGGACCTCGTCCTCAAGTGGCAGCCGACCAACGCCAAGGACAACTCCCAGTCCGGCTACACCGGAAACACGATCGTCGACGGTATACGGCTGGACGGCACCCGTCTGTGGCGCATCGACCTCGGCCGCAACATCCGCTCGGGCGCGCACTACACCCAGTTCCAGGTGTACGACTACGACGGCGACGGCAAGGCCGAGGTCGCCGCGAAGACGGCCGACAGCACGGTCGACGGAGCGGGCACGGTGATCGGCAACTCCTCCGCCGACTACCGCAACTCCAGCGGCTACGTCCTGTCCGGCCCCGAGTACCTGACCATGTTCAACGGCCAGACCGGCCGGGCGATGCAGAGCGTCGACTACGTCCCGGCCCGCGGCACCGTCTCCTCCTGGGGCGACTCCTACGGCAACCGTGTCGACCGCTTCCTCGCCGCAACCGCCTACCTCGACGGCGCCCGCCCCTCCCTGATCATGGCGCGCGGCTACTACACGCGCACCGTGATCGCGGCCTGGGACTGGCGCGGCGGCACCTTCACCCGCCGCTGGACCTTCGACACCAACTCCTCCACCAACAGCGGCAAGGGCTACGACGGCCAGGGCTCGCACAGCCTCTCCGTCGGGGACGTCGACGGCGACGGCAAGGACGAGATCGTCTACGGTGCGATGGCGGTCGACGACAACGGCTCCGGCCTGTGGACGACGAAGACCGGCCACGGCGACGCCCAGCACCTCGGCGACCTCGACCCCTCACACGCGGGCCTGGAGTACTTCAAGGTCTCCGAGTCCACCTCACAACCGGCGGAGCTGTACATCAACCCGGCCAACGGCACGGTCAACTGGTCCCTGGCCGCCTGCTGCGACAACGGCCGCGGGGTCGCCGGCGACATCTGGGCGGGCAACGACGGCGCCGAGGTCTGGTCCGCCTCCGACTCCGCCATCCGCGACGAGGCCGGGGCGACCAAGGGCCGCGAACCGTCCTCCGTCAACTTCCTGTCCTGGTGGGACGGCGACACCGTCCGCGAACTCCTGGACGGCACCCACATCGACAAGTACGGCACGTCTTCCGACACCCGCCTGCTGACCGGCTCGAACGTCCACTCCAACAACAGCACCAAGGCGACCCCGTCCCTGTCCGGCGACATCCTCGGAGACTGGCGCGAGGAGGTCGTCTGGCCCACCAGCGACAACACGGCGCTCAGGATCTACTCGACGCCGTACGAGACGACCACGAAGATCACGACCCTGCTCCACGACACGATGTACCGGACCGGACTCGCCTGGCAAAATACTGCATACAATCAACCGCCGCACCCGAGCTTCTTCATCGGCAACGGTATGCAGACGGCACCACGGCCGACGGTCTACACACCCTGAGCCGGCGTGGGTGCGCGTCCCGGTCCCCGGGGCGCGCACCCACGGTCGTCAGCTCACCGTGCAGCTCTGCTCACCCAGCCTGAACGCCGTCGGTTTCGTGTTCGACCCCGACCAGCTTCCCGTGAAGCCGAAGCTCACGGACGAACCCGCCGCGACGTTGGCGTTCCAGCCGACGTTCCTCGCCGTGACCGCCGAACCCGACTGGGTGTACTCGGCGTTCCACAACTGGGAGATCGCCTGACCGTTGGGGAAGGCCCAGCCGAGGCTCCAGCCGGCCCACCCGCTCGTTCCCGTGTTGGCGAGTCTCACGTCCGCCTGGAAGCCCCCCGACCACTGGTTGGTGATGGTGTACGTCACCGCGCAGGCCCCGGTCGGAGTGGGGTCGGTGGGATCCGTGGGGTCCGTTGGATCCGTGCCGCCGCCGCTCGGGTCGGAGGTGTCGCCGTAGATCACACCCCGGCCGTTCGTCGACACGTACACCCGCCCGTAGACCCGCGGATCACCCGTGATCGCCGCGCCCGTCCAACCCCACTGATGGGCGTCGTCGTTGACACGCGTCCAGGTCGCGCCCTTGTCGGTGGAGCGGAAGATGCCACGCACCCCGGCGATCTTCGCGCTGGTGTACAGCGTCTGGTACGAGGCCCCCGTCGCCGCCTTCCCGAAGCCGATCGTGTCGGCCTGCTCGACCGTCGACAACTTGGTGAAGGTCGCGCCGGAGTCGGTGGAGTGCCACAGCCCGTACGCCCCATCGCTCGCCCCGCCGGCCAGCCACACATCGCCCTTCGTGCCGGGCAGTGCCTTGAAGCGCACGCTGTCCCCGGCAGGCAGACCGCCGGCGGCACTCGCCGTGAAGGTCGCCCCGCCGTCCGAACTCACGTAGAATTTGCCGGACTTGAAGCCGTAGAAGGTCTTCGGGTCGACCCGGTCCGACTCCACTGCGGCCCCGGACGGTATTCCGCTCGACGCCTGCCACGACGTGCCGAACCCGGTCGTGTACTGCACGCCCGTCCCCGCCGGGCTCCACACGAACCGGCTGCCGTCCGCCGCCGCGGCGACCGTCCCGCCACCGCTCACCCCCGAAGGGTCCGTCCCCGCGAACCAGTTGGCGCCGTTGTCCGTCGAGAACGCGACATGCGGGCCCGAGTCCAGATTGCCGACCCGCACCACCGTGTTCGGGTTGGTCTCGGCGTAGTCCAGGCTCGTGGTCGTCGTGAAGTTCGGCGAGGCGAACATCATCGGCGGAACCTTCGTCAGGTCCGTGTGCCGGAAGCCGCCGATGTCACCGAGCGCGCTGAGCAGCGGTGCGCCGGTCGGGGGCGAGGCGAGGTCGTTGACCGCCGTCTCCTCCAGCCCCTGCACCATCGGCCTGACGGTGAACTGGCCGCCGCTGTCCCAGTTGGCCAGGTTCTCCGTGCCGTAGATCGTCGCGCCCGTTCCGTACATCATCCGGCTGGAGTTGAACGGGTCGATCTCCAACGCCTCGGTCATCCAGCCGAGTTTGGGCGTCTGCTCGGGTGGCGACGGATTGGCACCCCAGGTCAGCCACGGGGACGACGACACATCCATGGTGAACCGGTTCGAACGGTTGGGATACGACGTGTAGTCCCATGCCTTCGTCCAGGTGCCGCCGCTGTCCGTCGAACGGAAGATCTGGGTGTCGGGCCACCAGGAACTGTATGCCGTGGCCATGACGGTGCCCGGCTTCTGTCGGTCGACCGTCAGCCCGCTGAAGCCGTAGTAGGTGTCGGCCTCCGCCACCGGGCTGATGTCCGTCCAGGTGCCGTTCGCTGTCGCGTACCGCCACAGCCGGCCCTTGCCGCCGTCGTACGGACCACCCTTGTCGCTGTATGCGATGTACAGATAGCCGTTGACCGTATCCAGTACACCCTTGTGCGCCAGATATCCCGTTGGCTGTCCCGCCAGCCGCGACCAGGTCGCGCCCGCGTCCGTCGACCGGTACACGGCGTTGTCCTTGTCCGCGACCCCGACGTAGATCGTCCTCGTCGCCGTGCCGGACGTGCCGGTCGACTCGTCGAAGGTGACCCAGACGATCCCCTGGTTGTCGCTCGCATACCCGCTGGTGTCGCTGGGATCCTGTACGTAGTTGCCGACATTCGGGAAGTTCGTCACCTGCGACCAGGTGACCCCCGAGTCCGTCGACCGCCACAGACCCTTCCCGCTCGGCGCGCCCAGATACAGCACGCTGTTGCGGTTCGGGTCGACCGCGAGCCGCTCGCCCATGCCCCGGCCGGGCATGTTGCCGCCCAGTTTGAACGGCAGATCCGTCTTCTGCCAGCTCGCGCCCCGGTCACCGGACCTGAGGACGGCCCCGTTCCCGGGATCCCAGCTGTTGGTGTACGTGCCGACCGCCGTGTACACCTTGTTCGGGTCGACGGAGTCGGAGGCCAGGCTCACCACGCCCGTGTGCCCCCAGTCGGCCCAGCCGACCGAGTCCAGCAGCGGAGTCCACGTCCTGCTCGACTCCTGCCAGCGGTACGCCCCGCCGATGTCCGTGCGCGCGTAGGCGAGGTTCTTCTCCTTGCGGTTGAAGACGATGCCCGGCACGAAGCCGCCGCCGTCGATCCGGGCGTTCTTCCAGGTGTACGACTCGGCGGCCAGGGTTGCCTTCGGGGCGCTGCCGTCCGCGGCCAGCGCGGGCGGGCTGCCCGCGACCAGACCGGCGGCCAGCGCCAGTACGACCGTGAGGATGCGGGTTCTTCGCACGGTGGGGTCCTTCCTCGCGGAGCCATGTGTGCGGGTGGGGGGAGTGCGAGACGTGCGACTACCGGGCGGCCCCCATGCGGGAAGGGGCCGCCCGGCGCGGTACGCGAAGCCTTAGCGGGGACTTATTCGAGAAGCTCCGCGTACGAGCCCATGGCCAGGGCGATGTCCGCCTGGGCCCAGAAGCGGTGGTACGTGAACACGGGCGCGGCACCGCCCGCGAGATAGCTCTCGATCTTCGACCAGGCCGGGTCGCTCTTGTAGAAGGAACGCAACGAGGCAAAGGTCGAGGAGGAGTTGATCGTGTCGCCGTTCGGCATCTTCCCGCTCCAGCCACTCGGGACGTACACGCCGTCGTCGAAGCGGTTGTAGTCGGCGCGGGTCTCGGGGACCGCGATACCGAGGGCGTCCTGGTAGTTGGTCCACATGCCGTCCAGGAGCGCCTTGGCGGTCGTCTTCGCCTCCGTGTCACCGGACTTGGCGGCGTAGTACGTCAACGTCCTGGCGTACGCGGCTGCCACCCCGACGTCGTTGGTGTAGTCGGCGACGGTCACGTGAAGTCCGTTGTTGGCGCCCGGACTTGACGCGTTCCAGGTGTCGGGCTGGCCCGACCACTGGAGCGTGGAGGGGATCAGATAGGTGCCGTCGGGGTTGATCGTGGTCTTCGACAGCGCCCAGTCCACCCACTTGTCGAGGACCGTCTTGGCCTGCGCGTTCCCCGTCTGCTGGTAGTACTCGGCGACCCGCTCCATCGACCAGGCCTGGAACCCGAACCACTGGTTGGACGGCGGGTCGTGGTAGACGGGCTGCTGGTCGTAGTACATGCCGTAGAAGGTGGACGTGCCGGCCGGGGGAGTCGCGTAGCGGCCCGCCCAGCTGTTGGTCGCCCCGCCCGCGATGGCGCCCTCGCTGGACTGCAGCCAGCGGTAGAACTCCACCTGCCGGCCGAGGGACTTGGCCCAGTCCGCCTGCCCGGTCGCCGACTTGGGCTTCAGATCGGCGTAACTGCTCAGCGCGTAGGCGGCCAGAGGGTTCTGGTAGCCGCCGTGGGCGTGGCTGGAGCCGATGCGCCAGGCCCAGCCGGCGCTGGTGTCGGTGGCACCGCCCCAGGCGTAGTACCAGGACAGCAGATAGTGCGAGGCGTCCTTGCCGGTACCGGCCGCGCAGGCGGTCGGCCCCACACAGTTGCCGATCTTCTTGAAGTACTTGTCGTACATCGCATACCGCAGATAGTCGCCCATCTTCGCGGCCTTGCCGACGGTTGCGGAAACGTCACTGCCCTTGCCCTGCGCCTTCGCCCAGATGTCCGCCCAGTACGCCGCCTGCACGGCGCGCGCGTCGGCGTCCGGGGCATTGGTGTACTTCCACTGCTTGGCGTAGGAGGAGTCGCCGGTGAACAGGTCCAGGTAACCGTTGGTGCCGCCGTACTTGAAGGCGTCGCAGGTCGGCTGCGGCACCGTCTCCCACACCGACTCCTGCGCACCGCGCTGGAAGGTGTTGATGTACGACGGTCCGGTCGCGGTCGGGCCCGCCTCGCACTTGCCGGGCTCGTTGCCGTAGCCGTAGGTGTTGTCGACGTCCTGCAGCCAGTGCATACCGTAGACATCGTCCGTACCGTATGCGGTCTTCAGTTCACCGGCGATCGGATCCGATCCCACGGACACACCCGTGTCCAGCCGCGCCGGATACTCGTTCGGAGTGTCCAGCTCCGGCGCGTAGGTCGCCGGCTTCGACGCGTTGTAGTACGAGTTCGTCGGCTGGTCGGCATGCGTCGGGATCATGTACTTCTCCATGATGTCCCACGCGCCGTTGAACTTGGTCCAGTCGCCCGTGACCTTGCCGTACATGGCCTGTAGCCAGAGAAGGTAGCTGTAGGCCTCCGACGTCGTCTCGTGGCCCTGGTCCGGCGCCTCGACGATCAGCGTCTCGATCGAGTGGTACGGGATGCCCTCGGGGGAGAAGTAACCGTTCGCCGGGTTGGTGATCTTCCCGTAGAGGTCCAGGAACCGGGCGTCGTACACCTTGGCGCCGGCGATCTCGGTGACCGTGACCGATGCCTTCGCATGCCCGGTGGCCGTCGACTCGAAGGTGGCCGCGCCCGTGCCGGAGGCGTTGGCGGTGATCGTCACCTTCTGCGCGGTGCTCCAGTTCGACGACGTGAAGGTCAGGGACGCGCCGCCGGTCACCGTCAGGCCCGTGTTGCCGGCCGTGCGGGCGGTCGTGACGGTCACATTGGCCGAGGGCTGCGTCGACAGCTTCAGCTCGTAGCTGCCCGACTTGCCCTGCTGCACCGCGAGTTGATTGGTGGAGGCGACCACCGCAGGCCCCGACGCGACCGTGATGCCGACCGGTGCCGACGACGCCGACGCGCCCAGGCTGTCGTAGGCCTTCGCGACCAGCGAATGGCTGCCCGCGACGAGGCCGGAGGCCGACAGCGAGTACGGCGAGCTGGTGTCGGTGCCGAGCAGGGTCGTGTCGTCGTAGAACTCGACCCTGGTGACGGTAGCGCCGTCGGCGGCAGCCGCGGTCGCCGCGAGTGGCACCGCGTCTCCCTGCGTGTAGACGGCGCCCGCGGCCGGGCTGGTCAGCACGGCGACCGGCGGCTGGTGCGCGCCGACACAGGTGGTGCCGTTGACGGCGAAACCCGTGGGAGCCGCGTTGCTGCCGCTGTAGGTGAACTGCGCGCCCGTGCTCACCGCCGCGCCCGCCGCGATCGTCCCGTTGTAGGTGGCGTTGTTCACCGTGATCTGCTGACCGGACTGCGCCCAGGTCCCGTTCCAGCCGTTCGTCAGCTTCTGGTTGCCCGCGTACGCGTACGTCAGGGTCCAGCCCGTGATGGGGTCCGTACCTCGGTTGGTCAGGGTCAGGTCCGCGGTGAAGCCGGAGCCCCAGTCGTTGGTCTTGTAGTCGACACTGCACTGAAGTGCCGCCGCCTGGGCGGAAGTCGTGGTCGTGCTCAGCATGGCGAGCGGAAGCGCGAGGGCCGCCGCGACGGCGGTCCACAGGCGCCGCGCCTTACGGCGCCCGCGTCTGCGTAGGGGATCCATGGTGCTGGTTCCTCCTTGCGGCTCGAAACAGCGAAGTGGGGGGAGGAGCAACAAGCCTTGAACCAGTGGGAGCGCTCCCATAGTGAGGACGGGGGTGGGGGCGGTCAAGGTGCTTGAAGAGTCGAAAAGATTCGACGCCGGATGTTGAGGGAAAGTCAGCGACGCCCCTGTTCTTTGCCAGCACTTGGCGCTACCTTCTGGACACCAGTGGGAGCGATTCCATCAGTCGACGCGTCCGTCACGACGCGCTGATCTGCAAGGAGTCGCTCATGCGACGCCCCCTTCGTTCAGTGGTTTTAGCCGTTGCCGGCACGGCCGCCCTCGGGACAGGCGCGGTCCTGCCGGTCATGACGGCGCACGGAGCCACGCCCGCGTGCACGGTGGAGTACTCGGTCACCAGCCAGTGGGACGCCGGCTTCCAGGGCGCTGTGAAAGTCACCAACAACGCCTCTGCCATGAGCAGTTGGAGCCTGATCTTCGACTTCGCGAACGGCCAGAAGGTCACCCAGGGCTGGAACGCCAAGTGGTCCCAGTCCGCCACGACCGTCACCGCGGCGAACGAGACCTGGAACGGCACCCTCGGCACCGGCGCGAGTGTCAGCGCGGGCTTCATCGCCTCGAAGTCCGGGACGAACGCCGTACCGACGACGTTCAGGCTCAACGGCACGACCTGCAACGTCGACACGGAACCCACACCGACCCCGACACCCACGCCCACCACCCCTCCGGGCCCCGGTGACACGCCGCCCGCGCTGCACGTCTCCGGGAACAGGCTCGTGGACGCCGACGGAGCCACCCGCCGACTGCTCGGCGTGAACCGTTCCGGCGGCGAGTTCATGTGCGTGCAGGGACGCGGCATCTGGGACGGCCCGGTCGACGACGCGGCCGTCGCCGCCATCGCCGACTGGAGTGCGAACACCGTCCGAATCCCGCTCAACGAGGAGTGCTGGCTGGGGCTTTCCAACATCCAGGCCGCGTACGGCGGCGCCAACTACGTCAACGCCGTGAAGGACCTGGTGGCCCGCGTCGAGGCGCACGGCATGACACCGGTCGTCGAACTGCACTGGACCTACGGCCAGTACGCGGGCAACTCGGCCGGCTGCTCCGACGTGCACGCCAGTTGCCAGAAGCCGATGCCCGACATGCAGTACACACCATCCTTCTGGACGTCCGTCGCCAACACCTTCAAGAACGACGCCGCCGTGGTGTTCGACCTGTTCAACGAGCCCTACCCGGACCGCGCGACCTCCACGACCACCCAGGCCTGGCAGTGCTGGCGGGACGGCGGCACCTGCCCCGGCATCGGGTACGAGGTCGCCGGTATGCAGGATCTCGTCGACTCCATACGGTCGACCGGTGCCCGCAATGTCATCCTCGCCGGCGGTATCGCGTACTCCAACGACCTCGCCCAGTGGCTGACGTACAAGCCCACCGACCCCACCGGCAATCTCGCCGCCGCCTGGCACGTCTACAACTTCAACTCCTGTGCGAACACGAGCTGCTGGAACTCCACCCTCGCCCCGGTCGCCGCCCAGGTGCCGCTCGTGGCGGGCGAGATCGGGGAGAACACCTGCTCGCACTCGTTCGTCGACCAGGTCATGCAGTGGTTCGACGAACGAGGTCTGTCGTACCTGGGCTGGACCTGGAACACGTGGGACTGCTCCTCCGGCCCATCCCTGATCTCGGACTACGACGGCACCCCCACCGCGTACGGCACCGGGCTGCGCGACCACCTGCGCGCCCTCGACGGATAGGCGCCACCGCAGAAAACGCACCAAGGGACCACCGGTCAGACGCACCAAGGGAACGGACAACACCCGCAACGGACAAGGAAACCCGCAACATGAGCCGTAGCAGAACAGCGATACTCGCCGCGCTGGCGCTGGTCGCCGGCGCCTCCGGGACGGCACTCGCGGTGGTTCCCGGGGACCCGGGCATCGCCGCCATCCCGTGCACCGTCGCCTACACGGTGCAGAACCAGTGGGACACCGGCTTCACCGCCAACGTCTCCGTGACCAACAACTCGGCCGCCAAGTCGAGTTGGTCGGTGAAGTGGGCGTACGCCGGAAACCAGAAGGTCACCAGCGGCTGGAACGCGAAGATCACCCAGTCCGGTACGGCCGTCACCGCGAACAACGAGACCTACAACGGGACGCTGCCGACCGGCGGTTCGGTCAGCTTCGGGTTCCAGGGCTCCTACAGCGGCAGCAACGCGATCCCGGCCACGTTCACGCTGGACGGCGTCACCTGCAACGTCGACAGCGGCACCGGCGGACCCACCGACCCAGGCACCCCCTCCACCAAGGTCGACAACCCCTACGCCGGCGCCAAGGTGTACGTGAACCCGGAGTGGTCGGCGAAGGCCGCAGCCGAAACGGGCGGCTCCCGCATCTCCAACCAGCCCACCGGCGTCTGGCTCGACCGCATCGCCGCCATCAACGGCGTGAACGGCGGCATGGGCCTGCGCGCCCACCTCGACGCCGCCCTCGCCCAGAAGGGCAGCGGCGAGGAAGTGGTCCAGCTGGTCGTCTACGACCTGCCGGGGCGCGACTGCGCGGCCCTCGCCTCCAACGGCGAGCTCGGCCCGACGGAGATCGACAAGTACAAGACGCAGTTCATCGACCCGATCGCGGCGATCCTCGCCGACAGCAAGTACGCCTCGCTGCGGATCGTCACCACGATCGAGATCGACTCGCTGCCCAACCTGGTCACCAACACCGGCAGCCGGCCCACCGCCACCGCGGCCTGCGACACCATGAAGGCCAACGGCAACTACGTGAAGGGCGTCGGCTACGCGCTGGACAAGCTCGGCGCGATCCCCAACGTCTACAACTACATCGACGCCGGTCACCACGGCTGGCTCGGCTGGGACGACAACTTCGCCCCCTCCGCCCAGCTCTTCTACCAGGCCGCCACCGCGGAAGGGGCGACTGTAGACGATGTACACGGCTTCATCACCAACACGGCCAACTACAGCGCCCTGAAGGAGAACAACTTCACCATCAACGACAGCGTGGGCGGCACCTCCGTACGCCAGTCGAAGTGGGTGGACTGGAACCGGTACGTGGACGAACTGTCGTACGCACAGGCCTTCCGCACACAGCTGATCTCCGCCGGTTTCCGGTCGACCATCGGCATGCTGATCGACACCTCCCGCAACGGCTGGGGCGGCACCGCCCGGCCCACCGGCCCGGGCGCCACGACCAGCGTGGACACCTATGTCGACGGCGGCCGCTACGACCGCCGGATCCACATCGGCAACTGGTGCAACCAGTCCGGCGCCGGCCTCGGCGAACGACCGCAGGCCGCTCCGGCGACCGGTATCGACGCCTACGTCTGGATGAAGCCGCCGGGCGAGTCCGACGGGTCCAGCTCCGCCATCGCGAACGACGAGGGCAAGGGCTTCGACCGGATGTGCGACCCGACGTACACGGGCAACCCCCGCAACGGGAACAACATGTCGGGCGCCCTGGCGAACGCGCCGCTGTCCGGCCACTGGTTCTCCGCGCAGTTCCAGCAGCTGATGCAGAACGCCTACCCGCCGCTGTAGACAGCGCGCGGAATACCGTATGCGATCTGCCTCGGGCTCAGCCCTCCAGGCCAGGCCCAGGCGGATCGCGAACTCCACCGCCGAGTAGTCCCCGTCCGGCCGCTCCAGTTCGCAGGGAGCGGCCGGACACATTGGCGGCTGGGCCAGGAAACGGGGGACGTTCGTGCACGGCCCGGTCGGTGCCCGGCCGGCTGATGGCCGCCCTCGATGTGCCGGCCCGCGTCGTCGGGTTCGACCTCGTCCGGAAAACGCAGTGGGAACGTGCCCAGCGATGAGCGAGGCGCCCGGCGGCCCGCACCGACCAGCAGGTCGAACGCCTCGTGCGGCACTGGCGTGTTGGCCGCGGCGGCGAACGGGCCGTCGGCCATGCCGATCCTCACGAACCCGTCCGTCAGGAAACGGTCGACCAGCCTGTCGTCCATCGCGCCATCGCGCCATCGCGCCATCGCACGCGAACCGCCCCGTGCCCCCCGTCCCGTTTTTGCCGTGGCGGTCACAGATTTTGCCGTACCCGCAACAGAACTGGCCCGCGCGCGGTGCGTCGGCGCACTCTGACGGCACACCGGACGAGAGGCTGGCCCCATGGCGCACCACCCGCAGGAACCCGCCCACGCGCACCAGCACCAGCACAAGCACGAGAGCGCGCACACGCACACGCACGCCCACTCGGGCCACCACACCGACATCGACTGGGCCGAGATGGCCTCGCACCTCGAAGCCCAGGCGGAGCTCTTCGCACCCCTGTACGAGCGGGCCCTGGCCTGGCTCGGCAAGGAGATCACCGAGCCCGGGTTGATCGTCGACGCGGGCAGCGGCCCCGGCGTGGTCTCCTGCCTGTTCGCCGAGGTCTTCCCCGGCGCGCGGGTCCTCGCGGTCGACGGCTCCGAGCCGCTGCTGGAGCGCGCCCGGGCGCGGGCCGCCCGGCTCGGGTACACCGACCGCTTCGACACCCTGGCCGGCGATCTCCCCGGTGTACTCGACGAGTCGGAGTACCCGGCCGACCTGCTGTGGGCCGGCCGCAGCCTGCACCACCTGGGCGACCAGCGGGCCGCCCTGGCCGCCTTCGCCGACCGGCTGGCGCCCGGCGGAACCCTGGCGATCATGGAGGGCGGTCTGCCGAGCCGCTTCCTACCCCGCGACCTCGGCCTCGGCCGCCCGGGCCTCGAAGCACGGTTCGACGCGCTGCAGGAGGAGTGGTTCGCCAGGATGCGGGCCGAACTGCCCGGCTCCGTCGGCGTCGTCGAGGACTGGCCCGCGCTGCTCGGCGCGGCCGGCCTCGAGCACGCCCGCAGCCGCACCTTCCTGCTCGACCTGCCCGCCCCCGCCTCCGACCGCGCCCGCGACTACATCGGCGTCCTCCTGTCCCGGCTGGGGGACGGCTTCGGCGACGTCATGGACCCCGAGGACCGCGCCGTACTGGACCGGCTGGTCGACCCCGACGACCCGGCGGGCGTGTACCACCGGCCGGACGTGTTCGTCCTGGCGGCACACACGGTGCATACGGCGGTGAAGCCCGTGTAGACGACGCGGGGCCGTTTCCCCCCGGAAGCGGTGGAGGGGCGTGACCGTCGGTCACGCCCCTCCACCCAGCCGCCGTGGGGGCTCAGCCCCCGAACGTCGCCGGGTCCGGCCCGATACGCCGGTCCTCGTTCAGCGCGCTGATCGCGGCCAGGTCCTCGGTGTCCAGAACGAAGTCGAACACCTCGATGTTCTCCTTGATCCGGGACGGCGTCACGGACTTCGGGATCACCACGTTGCCGAGCTGGAGGTGCCAGCGCAGCACGACCTGGGCCGGGGTGCGGTTGTGCTTCTGGGCGATGGCCACGATCGCCGGGACCTCCAGGAGGCCCTTGCCCTGGCCGAGCGGCGACCAGGCCTCGGTCGCGATGCCCTGCTCCGCGTGGAACTCCCGCGCGGCGTGCTGCTGCAGATGCGGGTGCAGCTCGATCTGGTTGACCGCCGGGATGACCGACGTCGCGTCGGCCAGCCGCTCCAGGTGCTCCGGCAGGAAGTTGGACACGCCGATGCTGCGCACCAGGCCGTCCGAGAGGAGCTTCTCGAACGCCTTGTACGTGTCGACGTACTTGTCCTTGGCCGGCAGCGGCCAGTGGATGAGATACAGGTCCACGTAGTCCAGGCCCAGCTTCCCCAGCGAGGTGTCGAACGCGCGCAGCGTCGCGTCGTACCCCTGGTCGCCGTTCCCGAGCTTGGTGGTGACGAAGACGTCCTTGCGGGGCACGCCGGAGCCGTTGATGGCCTTGCCGGTGCCCTCCTCGTTGGCGTAGAGAGCCGCGGTGTCGATGCTGCGGTACCCGGACTCCAGCGCTGTGGCGACCGCCCGCTCCGCCTCGTCGTCCGGCACCTGCCAGACACCGAAGCCCAGCTGGGGCATCTCCACGCCGTTGTTGAGGATGATCGGGGGGACCTTGCTGCTCACGAGCTCTTGATCCTTCGGTTGTCCGTCAAAGTGGTATTCCCATCGTCAACGATCAAACGGCGCGATGCATTCCTGCCCCCGGAATCCGTACCCCAAAGCCCTACGTCCGGTACAAGGCGTCCACTTCGTCCGCGTAGGCGTTCTCGATCGCCTTGCGCTTGAGCTTCAGCGACGGCGTCAGCAGCCCGTGCTCCTCCGTGAACGGCTGGGCCAGGATACGGAACGTACGGATCGACTCGGCCTGCGAGACCTGGGTGTTCGCGGCCACCACGGCCCGGCGCACCTCCGCCTCCAGATCCGGGTCGCGCACCAGCTGGACGGGGCTCATCCGCGGCTTGTCACGCATCTCCAGCCAGTGCTCGACGGCCTCCTGGTCGAGGGTCACCAGGGCGGCGACGAACGGCCGGTCGTTGCCGACCACGATGCACTGGCTGACCAGCGGATGGTCGCGCACCCGCTCCTCCAGCAGCCCCGGCGAGACACTCTTGCCGCCCGACGTGACCAGGATCTCCTTCTTGCGGCCGGTGATGGTGAGGTAGCCGTCCTCGTCGAGGGCGCCCAGGTCACCGGTGGCCAGCCAGCCGTCGTGCAGGGTCTCGTCGGTCGCCTTGGGGTTGTTGAGGTACCCCTGGAACACGTTGTCCCCGCGCAGCCAGATCTCACCGTCGTCCGCGATGTGGACGGTCATGCCCGGGATGGGCCGGCCGACGGTGCCGTAACGGGTGCGGCCGGGCGGGTTGGCGGTCGCCGCCGCCGTCGTCTCGGTGAGGCCGTACCCCTCGTAGATCTGCACACCCGCGCCCGCGAAGAACAGCCCCAGCCTGCGGTCCATGGCCGAGCCGCCCGACATGGCGTGCCGCACCCGACCGCCCATCGCCGCGCGCACCTTGGAGTAGACGACCTTCTCGAAGAACTGGTGCTGCACCCGCAGGGCCGCCGACGGGCCGGGACCGATGCCCCAGGCCTTCGCCTCCACCGCGTCCGCGTAGTTCACCGCGACCTCGATGGCCTTCTCGAACGGCCCCGACTTCCCCTCCCGTTCGGCCTTGCGGCGCGCCGCGTTGAACACCTTCTCGAAGATGTACGGCACGGCCAGGAAGAACGTCGGCCGGAACGCGACCAGGTCCGGCAGCAGAGCGGCGGCGTTCAGCTGGGGCTGGTGCCCGAAACGGACCCTGCCGCGGATCGCGGCGACCTGCACCATCCGGCCGAAGACGTGCGCGAGCGGCAGGAACAGCAGTGTCGCCGTCTCCTCGCCCCTCCTGGAACGGAACACCGGCTCCCAGCGCTCGATGACCGTGTCCGCCTCGAACATGAAGTTGCCGTGCGAGATGACACACCCTTTGGGACGGCCCGTTGTGCCCGAGGTGTAGATCAGCGTGGCGACCGAGTCGGGGGTGACCGCCTCCCGGTGCCGGTGCACCACGTCGTCCTCGACGGCGGCGCCGGAGTCGTACAGCTCCTGCACACACCCCTCGTCCAGCTGCCACAGCTGCCGCAGCCTCGGGAGGCGGTCGATGACGGTGGCGATCGTCATCGCGTGGTCCTCGTGCTCCAGGACCGCCGCGGTGCACTCGGAGTCGTACAGCATCCAGAAACACTGCTCGGCCGACGACGTCGAGTAGATCGGCACCACCTGCGCGCCGATCGTCCACAGGGCGAAGTCGAACAGCGTCCACTCGTAGCGGGTCCGGGACATGATCGCGACCCGGTCGCCGAACCGGATCCCCCGCGCGAGCAGGCCCTTCGCGAGAGCGAGGACCTCGTCGCGGAACTCCGCGGAGGTGACGTCCCGCCACTCGCCCCGCTCGTCCTTGCGGCCCAGCGCCACGTACTGCGGGTCCTCCTGGGCGTACCGGAAGACGACGTCGGCCAGACCGCCGACGGGCGGTGCCAACGCCAACGGAGGGTTGGTGAACTCGCGCAAACCCGGCACCCCGCTTCTCATGGCCGCACAGCGCCGTGAAAGCTACCCCACCTCACGACAGGGCGGGAGGGGGCCGGAAAGCGAGCGATGCTCGCGTCTGGGCTGGTCAGTGCCGGAAAATGGGCCCACATGGGGAAGGGTCGGACAGGAAGCTGACGTTTGAGTAAGTTTCGGTGCCGTAATCTCCACCGAATCCGCCCGCCCCGCTTACGCCGTCCGACCCCTTCCCGGAGGTCAGGCGCGCGGAGCGGCCCGCTCTCCGGCCCGCACCGCGGCACCCTTCTCCGCGACCCCGGCTCCGCGCGGAGGCCGCATCAGTACGAGCACGAGCACGCCGGCCACCAGCCCCGTACCGCCCGCCGTCAGCAGCGCCGAGTCCAGCCCGGTGGTGAACACCGCCCGCAACGTGTGCTCGGGGACCGACCCCCGCAGGGCCGCGGCCCCACCGCCCGCCAGCACATGCGCGTCCCCGCGCGGAAGGCCGTCAGCCATCCGGGACGTCAGTACGGTCCCGAAGACCGCGACCCCGAGCGCATACCCGAGCTGCCGTACGGTATTCACCGCGCCGGCCGCCATCCCCGCCCGCGCGGGCTCCACCGCGGCCAGCGCCGCCCCCGCCACCGTCGGCGCGACGAACCCGGTGCCGATCCCCACCAGCACGAACCCCGGCATCAGCGCCGTCCAGTCCGAGCCCGCCCCCAGCACGGTCTGCGCCAGGCAGCCGGCGCCGATCAGCAGCAGCCCGCCACCGATCGTCAGACGCGCCGGAACCCCGTGGAACCGCTTGCCCACCACGACCGCGGTGACCATGGCCGCCACCGTCATCGGCAGCAGCGTGAGCCCGCCCCGCACCGGACTCATCCCGAGCAGCGTCTGCAGCCAGATCGACAGATACGGCGTCACCCCGAACGCCACGCCGTTGAAGGCCAGCGCACCCGCCATCACCCCCACGAAGGCCGGCCTGCGCAGCAGCGACAGATCGAGCAGCGGATGCGCCGCCCGCCGCTCCACCAGCACGAAACAGACCAGCGCGAACGCCGCGAGCCCGAACGACGTCAGCGTCGCCCTCGCCGTCCAGCCGTCCTCCCCGGCCCGTACCACGGCATACGTCGTCCCGCCCGCGAAACCGGCGAACGCAGCCGTACCCGCCCAGTCGACGCTCCTCCACGCTCGGCCTCGCTCGCGCGGGGAGACCCCCACGCCGCCCGGCCCCCTCGACTCCGGCACCACCCTCAGCGTCAGCCACACCGCCGCCACGCTCACCGGCAGGTTCACGAAGAAGATCCACCGCCAGCCCGGACCCTCGGCCAGCAGCCCGCCCAGCACCGGCCCGACCGCCGCGGCGCCGCCGCTGACCGCGCCCCACACTCCCAGCGCCACCGACCGCTGCCGCCCCTGGTACACCGAGCCGAGCAACGGCAGAGTCGTCGCCAGCATCGCCGCCGCACCCACCCCCTGCACGGCCCGCGCCGCGACCAGCGTCCCCGGCCCCGGCGCCAGCCCGCACAGCAGCGATGCCGCCGCGAACAGCACCACTCCCGCCACATGCGTCCGCCGCCGCCCCAGGATGTCGGCCCCCGCCCCCGCCCCCAGCAACAGGGCGGCCAGCGTGAGCGCGTACCCGTCGACCACCCACTGCAGATCACTCAGCGACGCGTGCAGCGCTCCCGCCATGTCGGGCAGCGCCACCACCACGATCGTCACGTCCAGCAACAACATGAACGTGCCCAGGCACACCGCGGTCAGCGGCCCCCATGTGCGCATGTCGTCTCCTCTTGCTCTTGTCGTGCGCGTTGTGCGCTTGTGCGCCTTGCGTGTGCTGCTCCGTACGATGGGCAGGGCGTGGTCGATCGCGGCGGTATACGGTGTCCGGTCGACGGAATCCGACGGGGGAGAGGCCCATGGAGACGGAATCCCGCACATCGCATACCTTCGACAAGGCGCATACCTTCGACGCACCGCATGCCTTCGACGAGCTGGACCTGAAGCTGCTCTCCGCCCTGGAGGTCGACGCCCGGGCCTCCTTCAGCAGAATCGGCGCGGTCCTCGGCGTCTCCGACCAGACCGTCGCCCGCCGCTTCCGCCGGCTGACCTCCGACGCGGGCCTCAGGGTCGTCGCCGTCCGGGACGCCGAGCGCCTCGGGCAGGACCAGTGGATGCTGCGGCTGCGCTGCGTGCCCGACAGCGCCACAGTCATCGCGGACGCCCTCGCCAAACGCGACGACACCCAGTGGATCGGCCTCGGCTCGGGCGGCACCGAGATCGTCTGCATGACCCGCCCGCGCCACCCCGGCGACCACGACGACCTGCTCCTCGGCAAGCTCCCGCGCACCCCCAGCGTGGTGGAGATCCGCGCCCAGCAACTGCTGCATCGTTTCTTCGGCGGCCCCGACGGCTGGATGCGCAAATTCCGGGCGCTCGACGACGACCAGCTCGCCGCCCTCGCTCCCCGCCCGGAGGAGGCGTCGGGACCGGCCCGGATCGAACCCGAGGACGAACCCCTCCTCGCCGTCCTCGAACGCGACGGCCGCGCGAGCCACCCCGAACTCCAGCGCGCCACCGGCCGCTCCGAGTCCGCCGTCCGACGCCGCCTCGCCGCGCTGCTCGCCTCGGGCGCGGTCTACATCGACGTCGAGTACCGGTCGGAGGCGTTCGGCTACCCTCTCTCCGCCGTCCTGTGGATCACCACGGCACCCTCCGCGCTGCACTCGGTCGGCGAGGCCCTCGCCACCCACCACGAGATCGCCTACGCCGCGGCCACCGCCGGTCCCTCGCACATCGTGGTCACCGCGGTCGTCCGCGACACGGCGGGCCTCTATGCGTACCTCAGCGGGCCGTTGGGGCGGCTGGAGGGGGTTCAGCATGTGGAGACGACGCCGTTTCTGCGGCGGGTGAAGCAGTTGACCTATCGGTATCCGGGGCGGGGGTGAGGTGAGGGGGAGCGGGGGTGGGAGGGGCTGGTGGGCGGCGGGATGCGGTATGCAATGTGCCGTCTGCCGTCTGCCGTCTGCCGTCTGCCGTCTGCCGTCTGCCGTCTGCCGTCTGCCGTCTGCCGTCTACCGCGGGCAGTGGGCGGTGGGCGGTATGCAGTATGTGGTGGACCGTGTGTGACGGGCGGTGGACGCTGAACGGTATGCGGTATGCGGTGGACCGGCGATCACCCGCCGTCGCCCACCCCCTGCGATCCGCTCCGCCGACCGGGCCCCGCCGTCGCCCGGCGGTGCAGTCGGTCGCCGCCCGCCAGGATGGCCGCCGCCAGAGCGTCCGCCGCCCCCTGGGCCGGGGTCCGTCGGCGGCCGTGGACGAGGACGAAGTCCACCCGGCCGAGTTCGGGCAGTCCCGCGCGTTCGGGGAGGCGTACCAGGCCCGGTGGGATCAGGCCGCGTGAGTGGGCCATCACGCCCAGGCCGGCCCGGGCCGCCGCGATGAGCCCGTTGAGACTGCCGCTCGTACAGGCGATCCGCCACTCCCGTCCCTGCCGCTCCAGCGCCTCCAGGGCCAGGGCACGGGTGATGCCCGGAGGCGGGAAGACGATGAGCGGCACCGGGCGTTCGGGGTCGAGCCGTAGCCGTTCCGCGCCGATCCACACCAGCTTGTCCTGCCAGACCGGTTCACCGCGCGGATCCTCGGGGCGCCGCTTGGCCAGCACCAGATCCAGTTTCCCGGCGGCCAGTTGCTCGTGGAGCGTGCCGGACAGTTCCACCGTCAGCTCGAGGTCGACCTCGGGATGGTCGTACCGGAAGCCCTCCAGGATCTCCGGCAGCCGGGTCAGTACGAAGTCCTCGGAGGCGCCGAAGCGCAGGCGGCCACGCAGCCGGGTGCCCGTGAAGAACGCCGACGCCTGCTCGTGCACCTCCAGGATGCGGCGCGCGAAGCCGAGCATCGCCTCGCCGTCCTCGGTCAGCTCCACCGAGTGGGTGTCCCGGGTGAACAGCGTCCGCCCGGCGGCGTCCTCCAGTCGCCGTACGTGCTGGCTGACGGTGGACTGACGCAGCCCGAGCCGTCGCGCGGCCTGCGTGAAACTCAGCGTCTGCGCGACCGCGAGGAAGGTACGCAGATGGGAGGGCTCGTACACAGTCGACAGGCTACTCGGTCATCGCGATTCGTGATGACAGTAAGAGCGGTATGACGGATTCCCGATCACGGACCCGAGGAGGACGATGGAGTGGGGCTGTCCGGCCCCCGCGCACCCCTTCGAAACCGCACGTGGAGCACCGTGAAACGCCTGCAGTGGCCGAGTCGGATGCCGGTCGACCCCTACATCCTGCTGTTGCTCGGGACGGTCGGGATCGCGGCGCTCCTCCCGGCCCGGGACACCGCCGCCGATGTGGCGTCCGGCGCCTCCACGGCCGCCATCGCCTTCCTCTTCTTCCTGTACGGCGCCCGTCTGTCCACCCGTGAGGCGCTGGACGGGCTGCGGCACTGGCGGCTTCACATCACCGTGCTCGCCTGCACCTTCGTCGTCTTCCCGCTGCTCGGCCTGGCCGCCCGCGGACTCGTCCCGGTCGTCCTCACCCACCCCCTCTACCAGGGGCTGCTCTTCCTCACGCTCGTCCCGTCGACCATCCAGTCGTCGATCGCGTTCACCTCGATCGCCCGTGGCAACGTGCCCGCCGCGATCTGCGCCGGCTCCTTCTCCTCTCTGGTCGGCATCGTCGTCACCCCTTTGCTGGCGGCGGCCCTGCTCGGCAGTGGCGGGGGCGGGTTCTCCGCGGACTCCGTGGTGAAGATCGTGCTGCAGTTGCTGGTGCCGTTCGTCGCCGGGCAGCTGGCGCGGCGCTGGATCGGCGGCTTCGTCACCCGGCAAAAGAAGGTGCTCGGGCTCGTCGACCGCGGGTCGATCCTGCTCGTGGTCTACACGGCGTTCAGCGAGGGCATGGTCCAGGGCATCTGGCACCAGGTCAGCCCCGTTCGGCTCGGCGGACTGCTCGTCGTCGAGGCGGTGTTGCTGACCGTGATGCTCACCCTGACCTGGTACGGCGGCAAGGCGTTGCGTTTCGACCGCGAGGACCGCATCGCCATCCAGTTCGCCGGCTCCAAGAAGTCCCTCGCCTCCGGACTGCCCATGGCGAGCGTCCTGTTCGGCGCCCACGCCTCTCTGGCCGTCCTGCCCCTGATGCTCTTCCACCAGATGCAGCTCATGGTGTGCGCGGTCATCGCCAAACGACGGGCCCACGACCCGTTCCCGTCGCCCGGGACGACTACCGCCGAGCGCGCGTCGGCAGGGGTGTGAACCCCGGTGGAAACCGGCCTGACCCGCTCCCAGTCGCCGAACGCGATGTGTTCACGGGCCTGTTGATCCGGATTTCCGGTACGCAGGGCTGATGACGGATAACGTTCCGTCATGACCGTACCTCTCCCGCTCGACCCCGCGCGCACCGCCCTGGTCCTCGTCGACCTGATGGACCGGATCGCCGCTCTGCCCCTGGAGCCCCGCAAGGGCACCGAAGTGCTCTCCGTCGCCGAGGAGTTGGCGAGAACGTTCCGCGCCGCCGGGGCGCTCGTCGTCCTCGTCCGCGTCGAACGCCGCGGCGTCGCCGAACAGCCGCCCGGCAGCGGCCTGTGCGAAGGGCTGCTCCAGGAGGGCGACCTGGAGATCGTCAAGCGGACCATCGGCGCCTTCCAGGGCACCGGCCTGGACGAGCGCCTGCGTGAACGGGCCGTCACCACACTCGTGTTCGGCGGTATCGCCACCAACCTCGGCGTCGAGTCCACCGCCCGCGCCGCCGGCGACCTCGGCTACGACCTCGTCTTCGTCGAGGACGCGATGGCCGCGCTGACCGGCGCCGAGCACGAGGCGTCGGTGCAGCTGGACTTCCCGCGACTGGGCACCGTGGTGCGGGCTGCGCAGGTGCGCCTGACGGCGGGCTGAGACGGGGCCCCTGCGGCGCAGGGGGCGCTCCCCGTCGGTCGTGCCCCCGCCGCCGTGCCGCGGGGAAACCGGGTCACCCGCGGGCGGCCGCGGTCCGCAGGGCGATACGGTCCTCACCCGCGTACACGTTCATGGAACTGCCCCGCAGGAAGCCCACCAGCGTCAGCCCCGACTCCGCGGCCAGGTCCACCGCCAGCGAGGACGGCGCCGAGACCGCTGCGAGCATCGGGATGCCCGCCATCACGGCCTTCTGCGCCAGCTCGAACGAGGCCCTGCCCGACACCAGCAGGATGGCCCGGGACAGGGGCAGGTCCCCGTTCTGCAGGGCGCGGCCGACCAGCTTGTCGACCGCGTTGTGCCGGCCCACGTCCTCCCGCACGTCCAACAGCTCGCCGTCCTCGGAGAACAGGGCGGCGGCGTGCAGACCCCCGGTCCGGTCGAAGACCCGCTGGGCCGCCCGAAGCCGGTCGGGGAGGCTCGCGAGCAGCTCGGGCGAGACCCGGACCGGGGGAGTGTCGGAGATCGTCCAGCGGGCCGTCGTACGGACCGAGTCCAGGCTCGCCTTGCCGCACAGTCCGCAGGACGAGGTGGTGTAGACGTTCCGCTCGAGCGTGATGTCGGGGATGGTGACGCCGGGCGCCGTCCGCACATCCACCACGTTGTACGTGTTCGAGCCGTCTACGGTCGCCCCCGCGCAGTAGACGATGTTCTGCAGATCGTATGCAGCCGCCAGTACACCCTCGCTGACCAGGAAACCCGCGGCCAGCGCGAAGTCGTCACCGGGCGTGCGCATGGTGATCGCGAGTGGTTTGCCGTTCAGCCGGATCTCCAGCGGCTCCTCGGCCACCAGGGTGTCCGGGCGGGTGGAGACCGCTCCGTCGCGGATGCGGAGCACCTTGCGTCGCTCTGTGACTCGTCCCATGTCGTGATCAGCCCCGGTTCTGTACGTGCTGGTAGCCGAAGCGGCCCTTGATGCGGAGGTTCCCGTGGGTCACCGGGTTGTCGTGCGGCGAGGTGACCTTCACGATCTCATTGTCCTGCACGTGCAGGGTCAGAGTGCAGCCCACTCCGCAGTACGCGCATACAGTCGTCGTCCGCGTCTGCGCCGACTCCTCCCAGGTGCCCGCCGTCCGCCGGTCGTACTCCGACTTGAACCACAGCGCCCCCGTCGGGCACACCTCAATGCAGTTCCCGCAGTACACGCACGCCGACTCGGTCAGCGGGCCGTCGTGCTCCACGGCGATCCGGGCGTCGAAACCGCGTCCGGCGACGGAGATCGCGAAGCTGTTCTGCCACTGGTCGCCACAGGCGTCGACGCACTTGCAGCAGAGGATGCCTTTGTCGTAGTCACAGACGCAGAGGTCGTTGTCGATCTTCGGTTCCTCGTTGAGACGGGCCGCGTCCGCGCCGAAGCGGTCGATCCTGCGGCTGTGCCGGGCCCGCTCGGTGTCCGTCCGCACCACCATGCCCGGCTCGGCGCGCCGAGACACTTCGGTCGGGCTCGCCGACGGAGAACCGGGTGCCTACCAAGTGCCGTACGACGTCCGGATGGCTGTCGTAGGGGCCGCCGTGCCGGTGGAAGTACCACCAGGTGATGCCGTTCTGGGCGGCCACCACCGCCGTGCAGTCGTGCGCAGAGGCTCGATCAGCGGCCCGCACGCCGCGTACGAGTTGGCCTTCAGACCCAGGAAGACGAAGTGGACCGGGCCGACCTCGGCAGGGTCGTCCGTGGCGTGGGCGAGGGCGGTGAAGTCACCGCGCGGACTGTGCACCCGCACCCCGTGCCGCCTCATGGCCGCGAGATGCGGTCCACGGGCGACGAGGTGCACGTCGGCGCCCGCGCGATGGAACGCTGCACGGACGTAGGCGCCGATCGTACCGGCGCCGAACTACCGAACTCTGTCGACGAAATATTGTCTGCAGTGTGGAGGTGGGGTGGGGTGGGCAAGGGCGCGCGTCGACCGTTCGTCGCATCCTGAATACCGTTCATCGAATACTGTCGACGCGCCGCCTTCTCAACACCCCAGGCGGGTTCCTACCGTTCGGCTTCATGAGTCCCCCTGTCGCGCCGCCCGGGTGGAGCCGCTGGCTCGTACCTCCCGCCGCCCTCTCGGTCCACCTCTCCATCGGCCAGGCCTACGCCTGGTCCGTGTTCAAGCCGCCGCTGGAGTCCGCGCTCGGACTCAGCGGCACCCAGAGCGCGCTGCCCTTCCAGCTCGCCATCGTCATGCTCGGTCTGTCCGCGGCGTTCGGCGGCACGCTCGTGGAGCGCAACGGGCCGCGCTGGGCGATGACGGTCGCCCTGATCTGCTTCTCCTCGGGATTCCTGATCTCCGCGCTCGGCGCCGCCACCGAGCAGTACTGGCTGATCGTCCTCGGCTACGGCTTCGTCGGCGGCATCGGCCTCGGCATCGGCTACATCTCGCCCGTGTCCACGCTCATCAAGTGGTTCCCGGACCGGCCGGGCATGGCCACCGGCATCGCCATCATGGGCTTCGGCGGCGGCGCGCTCATCGCCTCGCCCTGGTCGGCGCAGATGCTGGAGTCCTTCGGATCCGACAGCTCCGGGATCGCGCTCGCGTTCCTCGTCCACGGGATGTCGTATGCGGTCTTCATGACGCTGGGCGTGCTGCTGGTGCGGGTGCCGCGTACGGCACAGGCGGCCGAGGGCGGACCGGCGAGCCTCACGGGTGTGCAGGTCTCGGCCCGTTCCGCGGTGCGCACCCCGCAGTTCTGGTGCCTGTGGGTGGTCCTCTGTATGAACGTGACCGCCGGCATCGGCATCCTGGAGAAGGCCGCACCCATGATCACGGACTTCTTCGCAGACACCTCGACACCCGTGTCCGTGACGGCAGCCGCGGGCTTCGTCGCCCTGCTGTCGGCGGCCAACATGGCGGGCCGTATCGGCTGGTCCTCCACCTCCGACCTGATCGGCCGCAAGAACATCTACCGGCTCTACCTGGGCGTCGGGGCGCTGATGTACGGGCTCATCGCGCTGATCGGCGACTCGTCGAAACCGGCGTTCATCCTCTGCACCCTGGTGATCCTCTCCTTCTACGGCGGAGGCTTCGCCACGATCCCCGCCTACCTGAAGGACCTCTTCGGGACCTACCAGGTCGGCGCGATCCACGGCCGGCTGCTCACCGCCTGGTCGACGGCCGGCGTTCTCGGCCCGCTGATCGTCAACTGGATCGCCGACCGGCAGGAGGAGGCAGGCAAGCACGGCGCGGACCTCTACGCCATGTCCCTCTTCATCATGATCGGGCTGCTCGCCGTCGGCTTCGTCGCCAACGAGCTCGTCCGTCCCGTCGACGCCCGCCACCACGTCCCCGTAGCGAAGGAGGCCGCGGATGTCCCAGCCCGGCAGCAGTCCGAGTCCGCCTAGCGCGCCCGACCGGCGTCCGCTGATCGCCTGCGCCTGGCTGTGGGTGGGGGCGCCCCTCGCCTACGGCCTCTACGAGCTCGTACAAAAGGCGACGAAGCTGTTCACCGGGTAGCCGTCCGCGCTGTTCACAGGCGGTGGCACGGGCGGGTGTGCGGGTGCTCGGCCGTCCGAGGGGTAGCGGGAAGCCGACAACCTTGGCGCCCGATTCCTGTCACAAAAGTTGTCCCCGTACCCGCGAGTCACTGATCAGACTGGTGGATCCCGCTACCCAAGGCAACGAGGGGGACCCCACATGAACGGCTCGCGCATCGCCGCAGTCGGCCACTACCAGCCCGCCAAGGTACTCACCAACGAGGACCTGGCGGGCCTGGTCGACACGAGTGACGAGTGGATCAGGAGCCGGGTGGGGATCCACACCCGCCACATCGCCGGACCGGACGAGCCCGTGGACGAGCTGGCCGCGCACGCGGCCGCCAAGGCCCTCGCGGCGGCCGGCCT
Organism: Streptomyces vulcanius; assembly: GCF_042653945.1. Taxonomy (NCBI): domain Bacteria; kingdom Bacillati; phylum Actinomycetota; class Actinomycetes; order Kitasatosporales; family Streptomycetaceae; genus Streptomyces; species Streptomyces vulcanius. The sequence goes on from NZ_JBHSFK010000025.1 coordinate 128,366, forward strand.
GGGGCCCGGCGACATCGACCTGGTGCTGGTCGCCACCTCGACGGCGGTCGACCGTTCACCGAACATGGCCGCCCGGGTCGCCGCCCGCCTGGGCATCCCGGGACCGGCCGCGCTGGACATCAACGTCGTGTGCGCCGGCTTCACCCACGCCCTGGCCACCGCCGACCACACCGTTCGGGCGGGCGCCGCGACCCGCGCCCTGGTCATCGGTGCGGACAAGATGTCCGAGGTGACGGACTGGTCCGACCGCACGACGTGCGTACTCGTCGGCGACGGAGCGGGCGCCGCGGTCGTGGAGGCGTCGGCCGAACCCGGTATCTCGCCCGTGCTGTGGGGGTCCGTGCCCGAGATGGGGCACGCGGTGCGCATCGAGGGCCAGCCGGCACGGTTCGCCCAGGAGGGGCAGAGCGTCTACCGCTGGGCCACCACCAAGCTGCCGCCGCTCGCCCGGCAGGCGTGCGAGCGGGCCGGACTGCGCCCCGAGGACCTGGCCGCCGTCGTCCTGCACCAGGCGAACCTGCGGATCATCGAGCCCCTCGCAGAGAAGATCGGCGCCGTCAACGCGGTGGTCGCCCGCGATGTCACCGCATCGGGTAACACCTCCGCGGCCAGTATTCCGCTCGCTTTCTCCAAGCTCGTCGAGCAGGGCGCGATCTCCGCGGGGGATCCAGTGCTGCTCTTCGGCTTCGGCGGCAATCTGTCGTACGCCGGGCAGGTCGTACGCTGCCCGTGAGCGGCGTGCTCCGGGTGGTGTGAGGCGTCCGACTGTGCGGGGGGCTGGCTACTGTGCGCCGTAGACTGTAGACGAAAGACAATCGCTACTCGGGTGTAGACGGTATGCAGTCCGCGGTCCGCGGTGGACAGTCGACCGTGATCCGGCTTTTGCATACGCGGCTTCCGGCCGCAGTTGCCCGGCGCTGCCCAGGAGGGGAACCGACCGATGTTGTCGACAGGACTGCCGCAGGGTGCGGTGCCCAAGCTCGAACGGCCCGGCCCGCTGCGCGACCGCGTCTACGAGGCGCTGCTCGAACTCATCACCACCCGCGCCCTCCAGCCCGGCCAGCACCTTGTGGAGAGCGAACTCGCAAGCCACCTCGGTGTCTCGCGCCAGCCGGTGCGTGAAGCGCTGCAGCGGCTCAACACCGAGGGCTGGGTGGACCTCAGGCCCGCCCAGGGCGCGTTCGTGCACGAGCCGACGGAGGAGGAGGCCGACCAACTCCTCACCGTACGCACGCTGTTGGAGGCCGAGGCGGCCCGGCTCGCCGCCGCGCACGCGGACGAGACCGACATCCACGACCTGGACGGGATTCTGGCCCTGGGCCTGCAGGCCGTCGCCGACGACGACGTGGACGCCGCGGTCGCCCTGAACGCCCGCTTCCACGCCAAGATCATGGAACTGGCGGGGAACGCGGTCCTCGCCGAACTGGCGGCGCAGGTCGACCGCCGGGTGCGCTGGTACTACACACCGGTGGCCCGGCAGCGCGGCGAGCAGTCCTGGATCGAGCACCGCGACCTGATCACCGCGATCCTCAACCGCGACGAGCAACTCGCGACCCGTCTCATGCGCGAGCACACGGAGCACACCCGGCGCTCGTACCACGCCCGCGCCAGGTCCTGAGCCCGCTCGGGGCGTTGCCCCGGCGCAACTCGACAGCCGGCTTCCCGCCGACCTTGCTACGGGGTGAGGAGTTCGGCGGCGAGGGATGTCCTGGTCGGCCTCGCAGGGGGCGGGATGCCGTCTTCGGTATATTCCATACAGTCGACGAATGCTGTATGGACTTTCTTCTCCCGCATCCGGCGAATGGTGTCCAGGGGGCGTGCGGCACTCCGGGCAAGGGAACTCTTCGAGGAGCAGGGCATCGTGGTGCCAGGGGCGAGGTGGCCGACTCGTCCAAGGGGGCGCGGGAGATCGCCCGTCGGCTCGGCGGCCGGGTCATGGTGAAGGCCCAGGTCGAGACGGGCTGACGCGGCAAGGCGGGCGGCGTCGAGCTCGCCACCGACCCGGCCGCCACCACCGAGCTAACGGCCCGTCAGGTACTGGGCATGGACATCAAGGGGCACGCAGTCGGCACAGTGATGGTGGCCCAACCCGTCGACATCGACAGCGAGTTCTAGGTCTCCTACGCACTGGACAGCGCGGCCGGCCGCTTCCCCGCGATCGCCTCCGCCGAGGGCGGCATGGACGTCGAGGAGGTCGCAGCCACCCGGCCCGAGGCGGTCGCCCGTGTCGCTGTCGACCCCGCGCGGGGCGTCACACCCGTGAAGGCGGCCGAGACCGCCGCCGCGGCCGGACTGCCGCCGCAGACGGTCGACGTCCTCGTGTGAGTGTGGCAGGCCCCAGGTCCGCGAGGACGCCCTGCTCGTCGAGGTCAACCCGCTCGTCCGCACCCGCCAGGGGCGGATCCTCGCCCTCGACGGCAAGGTCACCCTGGAGACAACGCCGCCTTCCGGCAGGCCCGTTGGGGCGCGGAGGCACCCGGGAGCACCGACCCGCTGGAGGCGGCCGCCGCGGCCAAGGGCCTCCACTACGTGTGGCTCGACGGCGAGGGCGGCGTCATCGGCAACGGCGCCGGCCTGGTGATGTCCACCCTCGACGTGGTCGCCGGCTGTGGCGCGCGGCGCGCCGACTTCCGCGACATCGGCGGCGGTGCCTCCGCGCAGATCATGGCTGACGGGTTGCCGCTCGTGCTGTCCGACCCGGCCGTGGAGTCCGTCCTGGTCGACGTCTTCGGCGGGATCGCCGCGTGCGACACGGTCCCCGAGGGCATCGTGCGCGCCCTGGACGCCGTACGGCTGACCTGGCCGCTCGTCGTCCGGCTCGACGTGAACAATGTGGCCCGGGGGCGTGCCGTACTCGACGCGCACCGGCATCCCCTGGTCGAACAGGCCACCACCATGGACGGCGCCGCCCGCCGGGCCGCCGAACTCGCCATCGCAGCCTGAGGGGACCGGACGTCACGCCCATTCACCTCGCCAAGGAGAGCGAGGCCCTCGTCCAGGGCATGACTGGCGGCGAGGACGTGAAACACACCCGGCGCAGGCTCGCGGCCGGTGCGGACGTGGTCGCCGTGGCCAACGTCGGCGGGCGCGCCGTCGGCTTCCGGCCAGACGGAGCCGTATCCGTCAGGGTTGCGCATCATCAGTGCGGATGGCGATCAGCCGAGATCATCGGCCGATATTCTCGGGGCATGGTGAGTGATCGCGGAGAGGGATCCGGGCCGCAGGAGCATCGGCTCGGCTACCTCCTCAAGCGTGCCCAGACCAGGTTCGCCAGGGTGTCCGCGGAGGCGCTCGCCCCGTATGGGGTGGACGGGCACGAGCTCGCGATCCTGGCGGTGCTCGCCGGTGACGAAACGTTGTCCCAGATCGAGGTCGCCGGACGGCTGGGTGTCGACCGCACCACGATGGTCGCGCTCGTCGACGGCCTCGAGGACCACGGTCTGGTGGTGCGGCGGCGCAGTCCGCGGGATCGCAGACGCAACCTCGTCGAGCTCACGCCCGCCGGCCGGGACTGTCTGGAGCAGGCCGAGCGGGCGCGCCGGATCGCGGAGAGCCGTTTTCTCGCGCCGCTGGACGAGCAGACGGCGGCGGCGCTGCTGCGGGCCCTGCGCACTCTCGTCGCGGAGGAAACCGCGCAGAAGTGAGCGGGCGGTCACCCGCAGTGGCGGGCTCGCCCGGGGGCCAGTCCGCGGCCTGCTCGGAGGGCCCGCCCGGTCGCCTGCCGGGGGCGGATATGCAGGTGAGACGCACTCCGAAAGCTTGGTATTGTTGTGCATGTCGCCGCGGGGACACCTCGCGCAGCGACAGACACCTTGTCCGGGTGGCGGAATGGCAGACGCGCTAGCTTGAGGTGCTAGTGCCCTTTATCGGGCGTGGGGGTTCAAGTCCCCCCTCGGACACTCTCACTCTCCGTGCCGAGCGGATTCCGTTCGGTGATTCACCGTACCCGCATTCGGCGTCACGCCGGGTGCGGGTTTTTTGTCCAGGACGAGTTTCTAACGCGTTTCTTACGCGCTTCCGATGTGTGTCGATTACTGGCATGTTGCCCGAATGTCGCGGAACCTCGTTTATCGGTTGTCTTGCGGCCTGGCCCGACGTGGCGGCTCCGTGAGCGTTCCCGGCGCGACTGACGCATCGTCAATGTTCTTCATAGTCCCCATCTTGACGGTCTGTAGCCCGTTCTTGTGGTGATACGATCACGCTCGCTTGTAGAGCGGGCGGATGGGTGCAAGACGACATCTCCGACTACGGGGACGGTCCGGGCGGCAATCCCGGTGCGGGCTCTCCGCCGGTCCACCCGCAATTGACGGGAATTCAGCAACTGGCCGTCAGTCGCCTGAAGAGAGTCTTATGACTGATTACATACAGAACCCGGTACTCTGGGCTCTCCTCGTCGCCGTACTCGTCGCAGTCGCCCTCATTGTTCGGCAGCGGAGGGCGGCCAGGACGTTAAGGCGGGAGTTCGCAGATCTCCAGGCTCTTCACACTGAGCTGGAGAACGGGTACGCGAAATCCGTCGAGGCAGCTCAGGAAAGAGCCGAAGAGGCTACCAAAACAGTCCTGAAGTCCGCCATGCGGACCCTTCAGGGCCTTGCCGCGGAACAGCAGTTGATTGTTTCCCGGCTGCAGAACAAATATGGCGAGTCGGTGATTCTCCAGGACCTCTTGGAGATCGACCACACCAACTCGCAGTTCGGTCGTCGCGCCCAGTCCATCGCGGTGCTCTGCGACGGCTGGCTGGGACGTCAGCGTGATGTGGCCTCGGTCTACGACGTCGTCCGCAGCGCCCAGGGCAGGGTCCGCCACTACCGGCGGGTGGAAATTCTCTCGCAGGTCGACTTCGGCATCACCAGCCGGGCCGTCGAACCCGTGGCACTCGCCCTCGCGGAACTGCTCGACAACGCCACCAGCTATTCCAGCCCGGACACCGTCGTCGAAATCAACATCCGCACCGTGCCCAAGGGCATTTGCATCGTCGTGGACGACGCCGGTGTCGGTATGAACGACGAGGAGCGGGCCCGCGCCGACAAACTCCTGTCCAGCGAGCGCGTCTCCGGCGTCTCCGCACTCGGCAACCCGCCGCAGTTCGGGTTCGCGGTGATCGGCGTGCTCAGCGAACGCTTCGGCTTCGAGGTGTCCGTGGACTCGAGCTCGCCCTATGGAGGTGTCCGCTCGGTCCTTCTCCTGCCGCACGACCTGCTCACCAACGCACCCGAGCAGAAGGAGCCGGCCCCGGTGGTCCCCGCCGCGGCTCCCCAGGGCCGCGGTGGCCCCGAGGGCGCGTTGCCTTTGACGACCACCGACGACGGTCTGCCGAAGCGCCGCCGCAAGCGGCCCATGGCGATCGTGCCCGGCAGCGCTTCGAACGGCTCCGGCCCCGCCCGCTCGGGTGCGGAGACGGCGGCCATCATGGGGGCCTTCCAGCGAGGCACCAAGTCGGGCCGGGCCACCCAGACGGATCCCGCGGAACAGTCGAGCAGCACCCGTGGTGCAAGCAGCGAAGGGCATGAGTTCTCGTGAACGACGATCTGTCATGGATGCTTGACAGTGCCCTGGAGATTCCCGGGGCTCTGCACGCCGTCCTGATCTCCGCCGACGGCCTGCTGATGGCACGGACGCAGGACTTCGAGAAGGACGACGCGGACCGGGTCGCCGCCGCCATGAGCGGGGTGCAGTCGCTCAGCCGCGCGCTCGCCTTCTTCTGCGAGGACGCGCACCAGCGGTGGCGGCAGACGCTGGTCGAGTTCGACGGCGGCTATGTCTTCCTGATCTCCGCCGGGGAGGGCGCCTACCTCGGGGTGTCCGCCTCGCCGGAGGTCGACATGCAGGACATCACCTTCCGTATGCAGCAGCTCGTCGGCCAGCTCGGCAAGGCCCTGACGACACCGCCGCGCGAGAACCTCGGCGTGCGGTCATGAGCGGGTTCGACGAACTGGAGTCCCAGACGCCGGAGTTAGTGCGTCCGTACGTCATCACCAAAGGACGCGGACTGCCCGACGAAGAGCAGCTCTCCCTCATCACGCTGGTCACGGCCGCCGCCGACACCCAGCAGCGGCCCACCAGGCTGTCGCCGGAGGAACAGAGCCTGCTCGAACTGTGCTCGGCCGGATACCTCTCCGTCGCCGAGATCGCGGGGCACACCCAACTGCCCCTCGGCGTGGTCAAGATCCTCCTCGCCGCCCTCACCGAGGGCGGCTACCTCGTCACCCGCCCGCCCGTGCGGCGGGCCCCGCTTGCCGACCGGGAGATCCTGGAGGAGGTGCTGAATGGTCTCAGGGCCAAGTTTGGATGAGCAGGCGTACGTCCGGGAGGGCGCGACTCAGACGGCGGTGAAGATCCTCGTCGTCGGTCACTTCGCGGTCGGCAAGACCACGTTCATCGGGGCGATCTCCGAGATCGAGCCGCTGACCACCGAGGAGACGATGACCCGGGCCGCCGAGTCCATCGACGACCTCAAGGGGGTCCAGGGCAAGACCACCACCACGGTCGCCATGGACTTCGGCCGCCTGACCATCAGCGACCGGATCGTGCTGTACCTGTTCGGAACGCCGGGCCAGCAGCGCTTCGTGCAGATGTGGGAGGACATGGCACGCGGCGCGCTCGGCGCGCTGGTGCTGGTCGACCCCGAGCGACTCGCGGACTCCTTCGCCGTGATCGACCTCATCGAGCAGTACGGACTCGACTACGCGATCGCCGTCAACCACTTCGACGGCTCGCCTCTGCGCGACGAGAAGGCCCTGCGCGATGCACTGGACCTGCTCGACGACACCCCCGTCGTCACCTGCGACGCACGCGACGAGAGGTCCTCGGCCGAAGCGCTGATCACCCTCGTCCGTCACCTGCAGGACCGTGCCCACTAGGAGCAGACATGAACGCCCAACCCACCGCCCCCGTGCCCCCTCCGGGTTGCCCGGCGCACCAGCCCGGTGCCAGAGTGCCGCTCTACAAGCCGGAGTTCGCGTCGGACCCGCAGGCCTACTACACGTACCTGCGGCACTTCGGGCCCACCGCGCCCGTCGAGTTGGCCCCCGGAGTCGAGGCCACCCTTGTCACCGACTACGCTGTCGCCCTCCAACTCCTGCAGGACTCCGGCTCCTTCCGCAAGGACGCGCGCCGCTGGCGGGACTTCAACGAGGGCCGGATCGCCCTCGACAGTCCGGTCCTTCCCGTGCTTGCCTACCGGCCCAACTGCATGTCCTCCGACGGTGCCGAGCACCTGAGGCTGCGTCAGTCCATCACGGACAGCATGGCGCGTATCGACCCGATGCGGCTGAGTCAGAGCGTCGAGCGGATCTCCGACTTCCTCATCTCCCAGTTCAGCGACCGCGGTTCGGCCGATCTCGTCAACTCCTACGCCAAGCAGCTCCCGCTGTTCGTGTTCAACGAGCTCTTCGGCTGCACCGCCGACATCGGCGACCGCGTCTTCTTCGGCATCTCCGGCATGTTCGACGGAGTCAACGCCGAGAAGGCCGCCGGGGTGTTGTACCAGGCCGTCGGCGAGCTGATCGCCCTCAAGCGGCGCAAGCCCGGCGAGGACGTCACCTCCTGGCTGCTGAAGCATCACACCGGTCTGTCCGACGAGGAGATGCTGCACCAGGTCTCGCTGCTGCTGGGCGCGGGAGCGGAGCCCCTGGTCAACCTCATCGGCAACACCCTGCACCGGCTGCTCACCGACGACCGGTACGCCCACGAGGGCGGGCTGATCGAGGAGGCGATGGACGACACGCTGTGGGAGAACCCGCCCATGGCGAACTTCGCCGCTCACTACCCGGTGTCCGACATGGAGTTCGCCGGCACGAAGCTCACCGCCGGCGATCTGATGCTGGTCAGCATCGCCGCCGCCAACACCGGCCCCACGCTGTCGGCGTCTCGCAAGGCCGGCAGCAACCGTGCGCACCTCGCCTGGAGCGCCGGCCCGCACGCCTGCCCCTCGAAGGAACCCGCACGGCAGATCGTCGTGTCGGCCATCGAGAACCTCCTCAACCGGCTGCCCGACGTCGAACTCAGCATCCCCGAGGAGAGCCTGACGTGGCGTCCGGGAGCCTTCAGCCGTGGGCCCGTCATGCTCCCCGCGCGGTTCACCCCGGTCAAGCCTGTGGTTCGGCCGGGCCGGCAGACCACGGTTCCGGCACCGGCGCGCGAGAACGCCGGAGCGGCCCGCAACGAACAGGCAGGTGTGTGGAGCAAGTTCCTGAACTGGCTGACCAAATGATTCACGAACCGGCTGATCAAGTGATTCACGGTATGCGCAGCAAGTGATGCGCGACATGCACAGCCTTCCCGCCAACTGCCCTACGTCACAACGGCGGTGGTAGTAAGCGATGCGGTATCCGTGATGCTCATGGGTATGGGGGACGTGTCGTATACCCGCCCTCCGGGGCGGGTATCTTCTTGCCCGGGAAACGCCGACCGCACCTGGGGGACCGGCGTCCCCGGCCTCACTCCTCGCGCAACTCCTCCAGATACGGTGCCATGTTGACCTGGGTCGACGCGCTCTCCCGCTGCCCGTACTGACCCGCGACACCGCTCAGGTACGTGACGATCTCCTTGCGCATGACCTCCACCTCCGGCAGCACCGCGTCGCCGGTGACGAGCCGCCCGATCCACCGCGCCTGTGCCTCCACCAGCCGCGTGATCGAACCGACGGGGCGGATCAGACCGACGAAGAACAGACCGGGACGCTCCGGGGCGACGACCCGCTTGTACAGCTCGACCGAGCCCTGGGCGCCGACCGGGCAGCCGGCCTGAAGGAACGGGAAGGCCATCTGGTAGCCCGTGCAGTACACGATCGCGTCGGCCTGCAGCGAGGTGCCGTCGGTGAAGGAGACGCGGTCGCCGTCGACGGCGTCGATCGCGGGCTTCGGCGTGACCGCGCCATGGCGGATACGGCTGAGGATCTCGTCGGAGATGGTGACGGTCGAGGCGAAGAGCGGGTGGTCCGGTTCGGGCAGCCCGTGGTCGCGGAGCTTGCCGCGGGCGACCAGCAGAGCCTGTTCGATGAAACGGCGCTGCTCCGCCAGGGACATGCTGACCCACCACGGCGCGTCGGCGATCTCGTCGAGAGCCATGCCGAACAACTGCTTGGGCACGATGTGCAGTCCCCGCCGCACCGAGAGGACGGTCAGCTCGGCGTGCCGGGAGAGGTCCGCGGCGATGTCCACCGCCGAGCTGCCCAGCCCCACGACGACGACGCGCTGTCCGGCGTACTCGCCGCCGTCGAGGTAGTCGAGGGAATGGCGAATCGTTCCCGTGAACGTCTCGGCGCCCCTCGGCAGCGCGGGCATCGACGGCTCGGAGTTGTGCCCGGAGGCGACGATCACATGCGTGAAGCCGCGGGACGAGATCGTGCCGTCGGCATCCCGGCTGACGACCCTCCAGCCACCGTCGGCCTCCTGCCGTACGGACTCCACCGTCGTCCCCAGCTCGATGCAGTCCAGTACGCCGGCCCACTCGGCGAACGAGCGCAGATAGGCGGCTATTTGACTGTGCCGGGGGTAGAGCGGGTAGGAGGCGGGCATCGGGTGGTCCGAGTAACCCGTGAGCTTTTTCGAGGTGTTGAGGTGCAGCGACAGATAGCCGGGGCCGCGTTCGCCCGCCTGCGGCCTGCGCCAGATTCCGCCGACGTCGCCGGCCTGCTCCAGGCAGACGAAGTCGACACCGGCGGTCTTCAGGGCGTGTGCTGTCGCCAGCCCCGACAGACCCGCACCGATCACACACAGCCGCACGGATTCCCCCAAAAAGTGAGACACCATCCCCTCGCGCACCGGCGAATGACTGCCCATGCGGCGCATCTCCCACGCTTGGCCCGTCCGCGACAAGGATCACAGCGGCCTACGGCGACAGGTTGGGTATCAGGGGAGGAACGGACGAGCACGGGGACACGGTCGGTGGTAGGAGGGCGGTCATTCTCGGGCGGACGCCCACAATCCCCGCACATGCCCGAGATGCCGCGTCATGACCTCGCGTACGGCCCGTTCGTTGTGGGACAGCAGGGCGTCCAGGAGTTCCAGGTGCTCCTCGGCGGAGGCCGGCAGGCTGCCGGACGCGGAGAGGGCGGTCAGACCGTAGAGGCGGGCGCGACCGCGCAGACAGCGGACCACCTCGACGAGGTGCGCGTTGCCGGCGAGCGCGAGCAGGCCCAGGTGGAAACGGGTGTCGGCCTCGACGTAGGCGATGAGGTCACCAGCGACCGCGGCGGTGACGATCTCCCGGGCCGCCGGGCGCAGCGCCTCCAGTGACACCGGGTCGGCGGTCGTCGCCAGCGCCGTCACGGTGGGGATCTCGATGAGCGCGCGGATGTGCGTGTACTCGTCGAGCTGCTTGTCGGAGACCTCGGTGACGCGGAACCCCTTGTTGGGCACGGCGTCCACCAGGCCCTCCTTGGAGGTCCAGCATCACCTCACGTACCGGGGTCGCGGAGACGCCGAACCGTGCGGCCAGAGCGGGCGCCGAACACACCTCGCCCGGCCGCAGTTCACCCGCGATCAGCGCCGCCCGCAGGGCATCGGTGACCCGCTCGCGGAAGCTGCTGCGCCGGCCGCCGGCCGCCGAGCGACCGGAGGGCGGGTACGGCGGCTGAGGCTGCCGGGCTGCTGTCGTGCGGGGCGGCCATGGTGGATCTCCTTGAGATGCACTGTGCAATGTCATGTACTACAGGTCACGTGATGCCAAGTATCCACGGTCCCGAAGCCGCCCGTCACAGCACGTCACAGTACGAACCCGGCCGGGAACGGGTCCGTCGGGTCCGTCGGGTCCAGCAGGTACTGGGCCGTGCCGGTGATCCAGGCGCGGCCGGTGAAGCTGGGCAGCACCGCGGGACGGCCCGCCACCTCCGTCGTGCCGAGCAGTCGGCCCGTGAACCGGGTGCCGATGAACGACTCGTTCACGAACTCGGTGTGCAGCGGGAGTTCGCCCCGCGCGTGCAACTGCGCCATGCGCGCGCTGGTCCCCGTACCGCAGGGGGAGCGGTCGAACCAGCCGGGATGGATGGCCATCGCATGCCGGATCGTATGACGGAACATCACGTTGACTTTGTGGCACAGCAGTTGGACTGCGTATGCGGCGCCTTCGGCGAGTCCGGCGGGGTGTCCGGCCAGTGTGCGGGAACGGCGTACGAAGTCTCTCGGGTCGGCCGACTCGACGAGCGCGGACACTCGGGCGCCCGCCGCCGCGAGGCCCGTGGCGACCGGCAGCAGGAGAGGGCCCGTGCCGGCCACGACCGCCGTGCGGCCAGGCAGCACGAACCCGCCCTTGAGAAGGGCCTGGGCGCCGCCCGCGGTGATCACACCGGGCAGGGTCCAGCCGGGGAACGGCAGCACCTTCTCATAGCCTCCGGTCGCCAGCAGTACCCCGTCGGCGCGGATCTCCGTGGACTCCTCCTGCTCCGGTCCGAGGAGCGTGTGCACGGTGAAGCCGCTCGACTCCCCTTCCACACACCACACATGACGGTCAATCAGCAGCGTTGCCCGTCCTGCCGTCATGTGGGCGTCGAGGCCGGTGCGCAGGCGTTCCCAGGTGCGCCACCGGTGGTGCAGCGCCTGTGGCCGCCGGGCGCCGAGACCGCGCGCGGGCTGCCGGTAGAACTGCCCGCCCGGCTCGGCCGCGGAGTCGACCAGGACCACGCGCACCCCGCGCGCGGCGGCGGCAAGAGCGGCGGCGAGACCGGCCGGTCCGGCGCCGACGACCGCGAGCACAGGGCGCCGCTCAGCCATCGTGGCCCGTTCCCTCCTGGCTGCGGATGTCCGCGCCCGGTTCGGCCGGCACCAGGCACGCCCGCCGGTTGGGGCGGCCGTCCACGGTGACCAGACAGTCGAAGCACACGCCGATCCCGCAGAACACCCCGCGCGGCCGGCCCGCCCCCCGGGTGGTGCGCCAGGCCGTGACACCGCCGACCACAGCACGGCCGCGACCGTCTGCCCGGGCAACGCCTCGAGCTCCCGGCCGTCGAACGTGACGGTGAAGGGGGTGCCGGGACGGGCCCGCACCAGTTTCAGAGGATCCATGGGCCGACTCCTCGGGAGGCGGAGGGTGGGGTCAACTCGGCGCCCCCTCATCGGTGTTGTCGAAGCGGTCGGGGCGGAACGGCGTCATGTCCAGTTCCGGGCTCTTGCCGGTCAGTGCCTGCGCGATCAGCAGCCCGGAGCCGGTCGCCAGCCCGATGCCAGCGCCCTCGTGCCCGCAGGCGTGCAACAGGCCGGGCACCCTCGGTTCGGGCCCGACGGCCGGCAGATGGTCGGGCAGGTAGGGGCGGAAACCGAGGTACGTGCGCATCACCCGTACGCCGGCCAGGAACGGGAAGAGCCGGGTCGCCCCGGCCGCGAGTGCCCGGACGACCGGCAGGGAGAAGGAGCGGTCGAAGCCGACCCGTTCGCGGCTCGCCCCGGTCAGGACCGGTCCGGCGGCGGTTCCCTCGACGACCGGTGAGGTCTGCAGCACGGCAGAGTCGCCGGCCACGTCGGACACGTAGTCTGCGGCGTACACCTTGTGCCGCACCCGGCGCGGCAGTGGCTCCGTGACCAGGACGAAGCCACGCCGGGGGAGCACGGGCAATCCGGCTCCGGCCAGCGCGGCGACCTCCCCGCCCCAGGTGCCGGCCGCGTTCACCACGGCGGGCGCGAGGACGTCGCCGCGGTCGGTGCGCACTCCGCGTACGGCGCCGTCGGTACCACGCAGCACCCCCGTCACCGTCCGGCCCGTCTCCAGGCGCGCTCCTGACGCTCGTAGCAGATGGGCGGCGGCCAGGGTGGGCATGGCCTGGGCGTCCTGCGGGTAGAGCACGCCGCCCGCGAGTCCGGGCGCCAAGTACGGCTCCAGGTCGTGGAGTCGGCCGGCGTCGACGGCCACCGTCGTCACCCCGGCGGCCCGCTGTCCGGCGGCCAGGTGTGTCAGGGCGGTGAGGGACTCGGGCGTGGACGCGACGACCAGCCCGCCCTTGGGCTCGAATTCGACGGCCGCGCCCACCATGCCGGCGCCGACGACCACCACGTCACCGCTCGGCTGGTTGGTCACCACAGTAATATGTCACATGGTTCTGTACGGAGGGAGGCGGCCGGAGCCGGCACCTCAGTCCTGCTGGCCGTCCTCCGGCTCCGGTGCCGGCGTACGTCCCGCCTGGACGTCCTGCAGCCGCTGGGTGCCGAGTTGCACCGCGGTCTTGGTGCTGTCGTGGTCGACGCCGTCCGGCCCGCCGTTGGTGACGGTGATCGCGTCGGTGCCCACACGCACGGCGGCGACGTCCAGGGTGAGCGTGACCGGGTTGCCGTCCGCGGTGCCCTGCACCGTCACGGTCAGGCCCTCCCGCGCGTCGCCCGACTTGGGCAGGGACGCCTCGACGACCTGGACGGTGCGCTGGGAACCGTCGGAGGCGGTCGCCGAGAACTGGTCGCACTCGTCGGTCAGCGAACCCAGCCAGTCGAACGACTTGTCCAGGCTGTCCTTCTGGTAGGCGGCGACCTGGTACAGCAGTCGGGAGTCGCCCTCCTCGAAGCCGGTGAGCGCCGACGCGCCGGACGGCTTGCCCAGCAGGGTGTCGTCGTAGAGCGAGTCCAGGAGCCGCTGGCAGTCGGCGGCCTGTGTCTTCGCCGAGAGGAAGTCAGCCGTGTCGACCTTGCCGACGAGCAGCGAGTCGTGCCAGGTCGACGCGTTGTCCACCTGGTTCCAGTCGTCCTCGAGATCGCCCTCGGTGACCAGCGCGGTCTTGGCCGAGGCCGGCGTGAGGGACGCGGGGGCCGACGGCGTGGCCGCCGCTGCGACGGTCCGCTCGGCGACGGGAGAGGCCGCGACGCCCGAGTCGGACGACGCGCTGTCGTCGCCGTCGGAGCAGGCCGCCGTGGCGATCAGCGTCCCCAGCGCGAGCGCGGCGGCCAGCACCCGGGCCGGGCGCACCGGACGGCCGGGGCCGGAGGGACGGGCCGGGCCGGCCGGTCGGGACGGTCGGGGCGGGCGAGGGGTGGGCACGGGTGCCTCCTGGGGACGGGACGGGCGGGAGCAGGGGACGGGACCGGGGCGCTTCTGCCCTCCACGGCACCACCGGTCCGGGCGCCCGACCAGCGCACTGATCCGTACGGGTGAACGCGGGAGAGCGGTCCAGGTAGGGAAAAGGTGAGGTGAGAGGGGTGGTCGGCGGGGCATCATGGCGGTCCCGTCGCCCGGGTTCCCTCACCGGGCGCACACCATCGGGGGGACCAGTGACCGTCGCCAACATCCTGCTCTCGGGCGTCGTCGGCTCGACCGCGTACGGCCTCGCACGCGAAGGATCCGACGTGGACCGCCTCGGCATGTTCGCGGCGCCCACCGAGGCACTGCACGGCCTGCACCCGCCCAAGGAGTCGTACGTCAGCACGGCACCCGACCGCACCCTGCACGAGGCCGCCAAGTGGTGCCGGCTCGCCCTCGGCGGCAACCCGACCGTGATGGAACTCGTCTGGCTGCCCGAGGAATTGTACGAGGTCCGCACCCCACTCGGCGACGAACTCATCGGCATCCGTTCGACGTTGCCGAGCGCCCGCCGAGTCCGGGACGCCTATCTCGGGTACGCCACCCAGCAGTTCCGCAAGCTGCGCAACCGCAGCGAGACGGACAGCGGCAGGCGGACCGCCAAGCACGCCCGGCACCTCAAGCGGCTGTGCACCCAGGGCTACGAGCTGTACGCCACCGGGCAGTTGACGATCCGAGTGGAGGACCCGGAGAGCTACCACCGGTTCGGCGAGGAGGTCGCCGCCGACCCCGAGGCCGCGCTGCCGCTCCTGCGCGCGTTCGAGGAGAAGTTCGAGGACACGCGCAGCGCACTGCCCGATCAGCCGGACGAGAGGGCCGCCGAGGCGTGGCTGCGGCGGGTGCGACGCCACTTCTTCGAGGCCGGGGAGCAGTTCGCCGAGCGGGTGCGATAAATCGGGTGCCGCGCCCGCGCGTTCCTCCTACACTCACGAACGATCGGGTGCCGCCCACGACAGGGTGCGCAGCCACCGTGACGAACGAGGGGAGCCCGGCCATGCGTGCACACACCGCTGTCGCGGCTCCCCGCGCCCGCTACGAGGTGATCCTCGTGTCTCGGACCGTCCGGTGTCAGCTGCGCGGCCGGCACCGGATGGGCTGAGCACCCGTTCACTTCGACCAGGCATCTCAGATCGGTGCCTGATGTGTGAGTGATGTGTGATGCCTGCTGGCACGTCACTTGTGCTCAGTCCGCCTTCCATCGCGCTGCCCGTTCTTCGAGAACACCCCGAAAGGCCAAGGGCCGTGCGCAACAACCTCGACCGTCACCTCGCCGCCGTGCGCAACCTGGGCATCCTCGCCCATGTCGACGCCGGCAAGACCACCGTCACCGAGCGGATCCTGTATGCCACCGGGACCACGCACAAGCGCGGTGAGGTCCACGACGGCACGACCGTCACCGACTTCGACCCCCAGGAGCGCGACCGTGGAATCACCATCTTCGCTGCGGCCGTCAGCTGCGACTGGCACGGTCACCGCGTCAACCTGATCGACACACCGGGGCATGTCGACTTCGCCGACGAGGTGGAGCGTGCGCTGCGGGTGCTCGACGGGGCGGTGGCGGTGTTCGACGCGGTCGCGGGCGTCGAGCCGCAGAGCGAGTCGGTGTGGCGCCAGGCCGACCGGCACGGCGTGCCGAGGATCGCCTTCGTCAACAAGCTGGACCGGGCGGGCGCCGACCTCGACACGGCCGTGGCGTCGATCCGCGAACGCCTCCATCCGGTGCCGCTGGTCGTCCAGCTCCCCATCGGCACGGAGGACCGCTTCACCGGCGTCGTCGACCTGCTCCGCATGCGTGCCCTGACCTGGGCCGACGGCAGCAGCGACAGCGACACAGCCGTCGAAGGGGACGTACCGGAGGCACTGCGGGAGGAAGCGCTGCGTCGGCGCAGACTCCTGGAGGAGGCGGTGGCGGAACGGCATCCTGCCGCGCTGGAGGAGTTCTGCGACCGGGAGACGCTCTCCGCGGCAACGCTGACCGTCGCGCTGCGCGACCTGACCCGCACCGGTGACGGTGTGGTCGTGCTGTGCGGGTCGGCGTACCGCAACCGGGGCATCGAACCGCTGCTCGACGCGGTCGTCGACTATCTGCCGTCGCCGCTGGACGTGCCGGCGGTACGCGGTATGCGAGATGGTGCCGACGGTATGCGAGATGCGGTCGACGGTCGTCGGGATGGTGCCGGCGCTCGTCGGGATGGTGTCGACGGTGGTCGAGATGGTGCCGGCGGTCGTCGGGATGGTGTCGACGGTGGTCGGGATGGTGCCGGCGGTGGTCGGGATGGTGTGGCCGGTCGTCGGGATGGTGTCGACGGTGGTCGGGACGAGCGACGTCCCGCCGACCCGGCCGCCCCGTTCGCCGCCCTCGCCTTCAAGGTCGCCGCCACCCCCACGGGCCGGCTCACGTACCTGCGGGTGTACTCCGGAACGATCGAGAAGGGAGACGCGGTGTGGGAGTCCGGTACGCGGCGCACCGAGCGGATCGGGCGGATCCTGCGCGTCCAGGCCGATCGGCATGCCCAGCTGGACCGGGCGGTCGCCGGGGACATCGTGGCGGTGATCGGGCTGAAGTCGGCGCGCGCGGGTTCGACCCTGTGCGCGCCGGACGCCCCGCTGGTCCTCGAACCGCCCGGTGTCGCCGAGCCGGTCGTCTCGGTGGCGGTCGAGGCGGGCCGCAGTGCTGACACCGACCGATTGGCCTCGACGCTCGGGCGGCTGGCGGAGGAAGACCCTTCGCTGGTTGTGCGGACCGATCCCGAGACCGGTCAGACGGTGCTGTCCGGCATGGGTGAGCTGCACCTGGAGGTGGCGGTGGAGAAGATCCGCCGCACCCTCGGCCTGGACGTCAACGTCGGTCGTCCGAGGGTGACTTACCGCGAAACGGTCGCCCGTGGCGTGTCCGGTGTGGTCTTCCGGCACGTCAAACAGGACGGCGGGGCAGGGCAGTTCGCCCATGTCGTGCTCGATGTGGAGCCGCTGGAGGAGGGGTTCGGCTTCCGGTCCACCGTGGTCGGCGGGCGCGTACCGCAGGAGTACGTCCGTGCCGTCGAGGCCGGCTGCCGGGACGCCCTTGCCGAAGGCCCCCTGGGCGGGCACCCGGTGACGGGGCTGCGGGTCACCCTCACCGATGGGGCGACCCATGTGAAGGACTCCTCCGAGATGGCCTTCCGCACGGCGGGCCGGTACGCGCTCCGGGAGGCACTGCGCGCCTGCGCGATGGTGCTCCTCGAGCCGGTGGTCGAGGTAACCGTCGCCGTGCCCGAGGACGCGGTCGGCGGAGTCCTCGGCGACCTCGCGGCACGCCGCGGCAGGGTCACCGACTCGGCCGTGCGCGGCGGCGGCACCGACTCTGCCGCGCACGGCGGTTCGGCGGTGGTCACCGCCACCGTGCCGCTGGCTGAGCTGTTCGGCTACGCGACCCGTCTGCGCAGCCGCACCCAGGGCCGCGGCACGTTCACGGCCCGGCCGACGGGGTACGCGCCGGCGGCGGTGGCGACGCCGTAGTTCCTGGTCGCTCCGTTCGCACCGCCAGCCCATGCGGTTGGCGGTGCGAATGGAGCGGGGTGTCTGTGATTCGCCTGGACGACAGCGGTTTCACGTCACCCCCACCGCGTCTTGCGTCAGCAGTCCCTCAGCTCCGCCGACTGGTTCAGCACCTGTGCCCGCACCGAGGTGAACCGCGCATACGTCTCCCCTTCCCGTGACGTCGGCCGGAACGCCGCCACCCGGTGGCAGTTCTGGAAGGCCAGGGCCACGCCGAAGTGGCGTTCCAGGCTGCCGCGGATCGCGTCGCTGGCGAGGGCGCGCAAGAGCTGGCCGCGTTCCTGCTCGGACGGGGGAGGCGTCAGGTTGTCGGCGAACTCGGCGATACCGGCGTGGAGTCGGCTCGCGAGGGACTCGACGAGGTCGTAGGCGTACGGGAGGGATGTGCGGACGGTGTCCACGAAGTCCGCCTCGCGGATGTCACCGGCTTCGGCCTCGGCGAGGAGCTTCGGGGAGACGTCGAGAGACATGGATGTCCTGTTCTGTGAGAAGAGTTGACGAGGTTTCAGTCAGGCGAGAGCGCCGGGTCCCGGCACGAAGTCCGGGTCCACCTGTTCGGCCAGGTCCTGGCCGGTCGCCGCGTTCGCCCAGGAGCGGGCGTTGCGCAGGTGGAACTCGACGGCATGGCGGTGCAGGGTCGGCCAGTCCTTCGTACGGGAGTCGACCGTCTCGCGCAGGACCGTCAGGGCATGGCGGTTGGCTGACTCCAACTCCCCCTGGGAACGGCCCTGTTCGGCCGCGCGTACCCAGGGGGAGTGGACCAGGTGGGTGAGGAGGTCGTCACCCACCTGCTCCTTGAGGAACAGCAGATCGTCCTCGCCGGTCACCTTGTTGCCGACCACGGCGAGCGGGATGCCGAACTCGCGGGCGTGGTCGCGGTACTGGCGGTAGACGGAGACGCCCTTGCGGGTGGGTTCGGCCACCAGGAACGTCATGTCGAAGCGGGTGAACAGCCCGGAGGCGAACGCGTCGGCGCCGGCGGTCATGTCGACGACGACGTACTCGCCGGGACCGTCGGCGAGGTGCCCCAGGTACAGCTCGACGGCGCCCAGCTTGGAGTGGTAGCAGGCCACCCCCAGGTCGCTCTCGTCGAACTCGCCGGTGACCATCAGCGGTACACCGCCCACGCGTTGGACGTGGCGGGCGTGCAGTTCGTCGTCGCCGAGGACGCGCAGCAGTTGCGAGCCGCGGCCGGGCGGGGTCGTCTTGACCATGGCCTCGCGGGAGGTGATCCGGGGGTTGGTGCCGCGCAGGAGGTCCTTGATCTCACCCAGGTGGGCGGCCAGGGGCGGGGCCGTGAACGGGCCGGCCTCGGGGTCCAGGGCCTCGGCCAGGTGCTGGTTGATGTCGCCGTCCACGGCGAGCACGGGTGCGCCGGAGCGTGCCAGCGAGCGGGAGAACAGCGCGGACAGGGTGGTCTTGCCACTGCCGCCCTTGCCGACGAACGCGACCCGCACCTATCGACCCACCTTGTTGAAAATGAATGTCATGTGGCAAGGTTTAGGGCGAGGTCATGATCGCTGTCAAGTCGAACGGGGGCCGGGGTGGGTCGGGTGAGGTGGGTGATGATCGAATGGTCGAGCGCTAATGCATATGATGTGCAGGTGCGTGAATACTGCATAAGGCCCGCTGGCCCAGAGGATCTCGACGGTGCCCGCGCCGTCATGCTCGACACCGTCTACCGGGACTTCGGCACCGGATACGTGCCGCGCTGGCACGCCGACATCATCGACCCGGCCGCCGCGTATCTCACCCCGGCCCGGCACACCCTGCTGGTCGCCCTGGACGGTGCCGACGGCAAGGTCGTCGCCACGGCCGCTCTCGACTCCCGCGGACCCGCACACCCGCCGAACCCGCGCGAGGTCGCCGAGCGCTTCCCTTCCGGGGCCACCGCGCAACTGCGCCGGGTCTACGTCAGCCCCGGGCACCGCAGGCGCGGGCTCGCCCGGCGCCTCGTCACCGGACTGCTCGCCTTCGCGGTCGCGGACGGCGGCTACCGCTCCGTCTATCTGCACACCGACCCGGCCGTGGAAGGCGCCGAGGGCTTCTGGCGCTCCCTCGGCCAGGTGGTGCGCGACGAGCGTGAGGACCCCGACGGCGGTCAGGGGACCGTCCACTTCGAGGTCCCCTTCCACACCTTCGCCGCCACGGCCCCGCCCCCCACCTCTTAGGTTCGGTCACCACTCATGCCCTTCCCCCGGTACTCCCGCCACCCCCGGCTCCTCTCCGTGCTCCTCCTCGCCCCGCTGCTCACCGGCTGCTTCGCCTCCGGCGGGGGCGCGGGCGAGGCGTCCGACGGCAAGGACGGATCCCGGCTGCGGATCGCGCTCGCCTTCCCGCCCGCCGAGAACCTCTCCCCGTACGGCGCCGACGCCACGATCCTCAGCCGCCTCGGGGTCAC
This sequence comes from Streptomyces vulcanius, assembly GCF_042653945.1. Taxonomy (NCBI): domain Bacteria; kingdom Bacillati; phylum Actinomycetota; class Actinomycetes; order Kitasatosporales; family Streptomycetaceae; genus Streptomyces; species Streptomyces vulcanius. The sequence goes on from NZ_JBHSFK010000025.1 coordinate 148,299, forward strand.
CGAGGGGCTGACCGCCCTCGACGCCAACGGCGCCGCCGCGCCCGCGCTCGCCGCGTCCTGGCGGCGCGAGAACGACCGGACCTGGCTGTTCACCCTGCGCGACGCCACCTTCCAGGACGGCACCGCCGTCACACCGGCCGCCGTCGCCGCCTCCCTCACCCGCGCCACGCGGGCCGAGCCCGCCCCCGCCGCCCTCTCCGGCGTCACCCTCGCCGCGAAGGCGGAGGGCGAGGGTGCCGTACGGATCACCACCGGCGAGACCGACCCCGTGCTGCCACTGCGGCTGTCCAGCCCCGGCCTCGCGGTCCTCTCCCCGAACGCATACGAAAAGCAGGACACCGTCGACCCGGTCGGCACCGCCACCGGTCCTTTCGAACTCACCAAGGTGACCGGCACCGCCGCCGCCGACCTCGACCGCTACGACGACTACTGGGGCGGCCGGGCCCAGGCATCCGGCCTCGATGTCCGCTTCATCGCCGACGGCACCGCCCGCGCCAACGCCCTGCGCACCGGGCAGGTCGACATCGCGGAGGCGATACCCGTCGCCCAGGCCGCTTCCCTCGACAAGGACACCCGCCGGGAGACCGCCACCACCCGCACCACGAGCCTCCTCCTCAACACGAAGTCGGGGGTTTTCAAGGACGCCTCGCTGCGGGCCGCCGCCCGCGCCGCCGTAGACACCTCCGCACTCGCCAAGGGCGTCTACGAGGGGCACGCCGATGCCGGCGCCGGTATCTACGGCCCCGCCGTCACCTGGGCCGAGGGCAAGCGCGTCAAGCCCACCGGGCAGGCCGACGCCGGTGACCCCGACGGCGCCTCCGTCACCCTCGCCACCTACGACAACCGGCCCGAACTCCCGGAAGCCGCCCAGGTGTTGAAGCAGCAACTGGAGAACGCCGGCTTTGCGGTGAAGCTGGAGGTGCGCGAGTACTCGCGGTTGGAGAGCGACGCGCTGGCCGGGAAGTTCGACGCGTTCGTCGGCGCCCGAAACAGCCTCCTGGACACCGGAGACCCCGTCTCGCTCCTGGCCGGCGACTTCACCTGCGACGGCGGCTACAACCTCGCCCTGCTGTGCGACAAGGGAGTCGACCGGGCCGTCGCGAAGGCACAGGCCGTCGCCGACACCGACGAGCGGCAGGATGCGGCCATGGCCGCCGAGGCCGCGGTCCTCGGGACCGACGCCGTCGTACCGCTGGTCCACCAGCGGGTCATCACCGGCGTCGGCGCCAAGGTCAGCGGTGTGCTCCTCGACCCCTACGAGCGCACCCTGGCCGGCACCGGGACCCGGCGCTGAACCATGGGGAGCAGGGTGGGCGCGCCGCTGTGGCGTGCCGGACTGGCCGCGTTGCTGGTGTGCGGGATAGGGCTGCTGCCCTGGCTCTCGCACACCGACCCGGCACTCACCGTCCTCAAGGCACGGTCAGCCGAACGGGACGCCACCCCCGCGGTGCTTGCCGAAATCCGTGCCCAACTCGGCCTGGAGCGTGGTCCGTTGCGACTCCTCGGGGAGTGGCTGGGCGGGCTGCCGCGGGGGGACGCCGGACGGTCGTGGACCTCCGGCGCCGAGGTCACCCCGGGAGTGCTGCAGGCCCTCGGGGTGTCGCTGCTGCTGATGGCGGTCGCTCTCGGCGTCGCACTCTGCACGGCCGCCGCCGTGTGCGCCCGCACTCTGTACCTCGGCGCACACCGCCGCCTCGCCGGACGGCCGCCCGGCGGCTCGGGCTCCGCCATGCTCGCCGCGCTGCCCGAGTTCCTCCTCGCGTCGGTCCTCGCCACCGTCGTCGGGGTGCAGCTGGGCTGGCTGCCCGCCCTCGGCTGGTACGGGCCGCAGTACACCCCGCTGCCCGCTCTCGCCCTCGGCCTGCCGGCCGGCGCGGTGCTCGGACGCCTCCTCGACGACCAACTGCCCGCCGCCTTCGCCGAACCCTGGGCGACGGCCGCCGCCGCGCGCGGCATACCCGGCCGCAGCCTCGCCCGTCAGGCGCTGCGCCGCTGCGTGCCCGGGCTACTGCCCAACCTCGGACTCTTCGCCGTCGGGCTGACCGGAGGGTCCGTCGCCGTGGAGCAGATCTTCGACATCCCGGGCCTCGGCCGGACCACCCTCCAGGCCGCCATCGCCCAGGACCTGCCCGTCCTCCAGGCCGGCACGCTCGTCCTCGTGGCCCTCGCCGCCGTCGCCACGGCCGCTGCCGGCCTCGTGGCCCGCCGCCTGGTCGGGCCCGCGCTGCGCGACGGTGCACTGCATACACTCCACGGCCCATCGCATACACTCCACGGTCCGCCGTCGACCGTCCGCAGGATCCCGGCCATTGCATACGGCCTTCTGCTCTCCGCCGTCATCTCCCTCGGCCTCCCCCGCGACCCCCTCGCCCTCGACACCACCGCCCGACTCCAACCCCCCTCCGCCGCCCACCCCTTCGGCACCGACGCCCTCGGCCGCGACGTGCTCGCCCGCGTCGCCCACGGCGCGATCGACACCCTCCTCCTGGCCCTCGCCATCACCGCGATCACGCTGACGGCCGGCGTCCTGCTCGGGCTGCTGCCCCGGCTGTCGGGGCCGCTCGTCGACACCGTCAACGCCGTACCGCCCGTCCTCGCCGCCCTGCTCGTCACCGCGCTGTGGGGCAGCGGGACCGCGACGCCCGTCCTCGCGGTGTCCGCCGTGGCCTGGGCGCCGCTCGCCGCGCACACCTCCGCGCTGCTGCGCGAGGAGCGGGCCACCCTGCACCTGGCCGCCACCCGTGCCCTCGGCGCCGGCCGCTGGTACCTGCTGAGGAACGAACTCCTGCCCGCCGTGCTGCCGCCCGTCGCCCGCCACGCCCTCCTCCGCCTCCCCGGCGTCGCCCTCGCACTCGCCTCCCTCGGCTTCCTGGGCCTGGGCGCGCAGCCGCCGTCGCCCGAGTGGGGCCTGCTGCTCGCCGAGAACCAGCCCTACGCCGAGCGCGCCCCCTGGGCCGTACTCGCCCCCGCCGCCGTCCTCGCCCTGCTGGGCGCCCTCGCGGTCACCGCGGCCGGGGCCGGCCTGCTCAGGCGGTCCCGCAGCACTTCGTCCCAACAGGGTGCACTCACAGTGGAGTTGGCGGGCGCCCGGTGACCTCCCTCTCCCTGTACCGGAGTTCGCGGAGCGAAGTGCCCCTCTCCCCGCTTCTCCGACTGCTGATCCTCACTCAGCTCGCCTTCAACGTCGGCTTCTTCGCCGTACTGCCGTTCCTCGCCGAGCATCTGGGCAGTGCGGTCGGCATGGCGGGGTGGCTCGTCGGGTTCGTGCTGGGGCTGCGGACCTTCAGCCAGCAGGGGCTGTTCGTGGTCGGCGGGGCGCTGGCCGACCGGTACGGCGTGCGGCCCGTCGTCCTGACCGGGTGTGCGCTGCGGATCGCCGGGTTCGGCTGGCTCGGGTACGCCGACGAGGCCTGGGCGGTGATCGGGGCCGTACTGCTCATCGGGTTCGCCGCCGCGCTGTTCTCGCCGGCCGTCGAGTCCGAGGTGGCCCGGCAGGCCGTCGTGCGCGAGGAGGCGGGCGCCGGCTCGCGGACCCGGGTGCTGGCGCTGTTCACGGTCGCCGGGCAGGCCGGGGCGTTCGTCGGACCGCTGCTCGGCGCGCTGCTGCTGTCGGTCGACTTCCGGGCCGTGTGCCTCGCCGGCGCCGGGGTCTTCGTCCTCGTCCTCGCCGGGAACGCCCGGCTGCTGCCCCAGCACATCCCGGGCCGTGAACGCATCCAAGTGCGGGGCGGGATAAGGCCGTTGCTCCGCAACCGCCGCTTCCTCGCACTGTGCTGCGGGTACGGCGCCTACCTCCTCGCCTACAACCAGCTCTACCTCGCCCTGCCCGCCGAGGTGGAGCGCGCGGCCGGTTCGCAGGCCCCGCTGGCCTGGCTGTTCGCGCTGTCCTCGCTGCTGGTGGTGACAGCGCAGCTGCCCGTCACCCGGTGGGTGGGGGAGCGGCTCAGCCCGCGCCGTTCGACGGCGGCCGGGCTGGGCATGATCGCGGCCGGTTTCCTGGTCGTCGCCGCCGCGCTGCCCGCCGGACGGACCGGGACGGCGGGGCTGCTGCCCGCCGCCGGGTTCGTCGTGCTGCTGACCCTCGGCCAGATGCTCGTCGCGCCGGCCGCCCGCGCCTGGGTGCCCGACCTTGCCGAAGAGGGGCGGCTCGGCCTGTACACCGGGGCGCTGTCCTCGGTCTCCGGGCTGATCGTGCTGATCGGCAGCGCCGCCGCCGGCACCCTCCTCGACACCGGGCTGCCCGCGGCCGTGCCGTGGCTGGTGCTGGCCGCCGTACCCGCCGCCGCGATCGCCGTGCTGCCGCGCGGTAGGTGAAAGGCGGTAGGTGAGAGTAGGGAAAGAGCGGCTGGGGGGCGTGAACCGGGGGCGTGGTACCGCACGTATCAGTCGTCCGTGGGAGGATCCGTCACCATGAGTGCGTCCCCGGCGGTCCGGAGCCTGCGTGCCGCGGTGTTCGCCGCGATGTGCGTGACGCTGGCCGCCGCCGCGCACGGTCTCGCCACGGGTGAGGCGCCGCCGCTCCGGGCGGACGGCCTCGGCTTCCTGGCCGTCTTCGCCGCGGGCTGGCTGCTCGGCGCCAGGGAACGCACCATGCCCGGCATCGGCGCGGCCATGCTGGCCGCACAGGCCTGCCTGCACACCGCCTTCGGCGCGGCGCGCCCCGGTGGGGCCGCACGGTCCATGGCCATGCCCGGCATGCGTATGGCCACCCACCCGCACGCTCATCTGAACCAGCACGTTCACCAGCATGCGAACTACCACGTGCAGGCCCATGGCCTCACCGCCGCCATGGCCTCCCACGCCACGGCCGCGCACCTCCTCGCCGCCCTCGCCGCCTCCTGGTGGCTTCGGCGGGGTGAGGCCGCCCTGTGGTCCTTGCTCCGCCGGGCCATCGCGTTTCTGCCCGGCCTCGCCGCCTGGTGGCGGGGCACTCCCGCGCCGCTCCCGGTCCCCTCGCTCCACCCCGCCGCCCCGGCCCCGGCCCCGTCCCGGCAACCGCTGCTGAGGCACGCCGTGAGCCGGCGTGGCCCGCCCGCCCCGGTCCCGTACGCGATCTGACACCGCTTCCCCAGCGTTTCCGAAGGCTCCGCAGCGTTCTCGAACCCTTCCGCAGCCTTTCCGAAGCCCTCCCGAAGCTTTCCGACGAAACCTTCCTGTACGGAGATCAGCCACCCATGTCCACCGCACGTCTCACCCTGCGCCGCGCCGGACTCGGCACCGCGCTCGCCGCCGCAGCCGTCCTCACCGCCGCCGGTGCCGCCTCCGCGCACGTCACCGTCCACCCCGAGAGCTACGCCAAGGGCGCCACCGACGGCCTGCTCACCTTCCGTGTGCCCAATGAGGAGGACACCGCCGCCACCACCAAGGTCCAGGTGTTCCTGCCCACCGACCACCCGGTCCTCGGCGTCCTGGTCACCCCGCACGACGGCTGGACCGCGAAGGTGACCACCACCAAGCTGAAGACCCCGGTCAAGACCGACGACGGCACCATCACCGAGGCCGCCTCCGAGATCACCTGGACCGGCGGGAAGATCGGCGCCGGCCAGTTCGAGGACTTCGACGTCGCCTTCGGGCAACTCCCCGAGGACGCCGGCCAACTCGCCTTCAAGACCCTGCAGACCTACTCCGACGGCAAGACCGTCCGCTGGATCGAGGAGCCCGAGGCGGGCGCGGACGAGCCGGAGAACCCGGCACCGATGCTGAAACTGACGGCGGCGGGCGACGACACCGCGAAAACTTCGGCGGCGTCCACGAAGAGCACCGCCGACAAGGGCGCCGAGAGCACCGCGCAGACGGCCGACTCCAGTGACTCCACCGCCCGCGGTCTCGGCATCGCCGGGCTCGTCGTGGGCGTGCTGGGGCTCGCGGCGGGCGCCTTCGCCGTCGTACGAACGCGGTCTACGGGATCGTAGAGACGGTATGCGGTATCCGGCATGCGAAACATCGCATACCGTATGCCGGATGTCCCGCACCGCGTACCGCATACGGAAGGGCCCGTACCGTCCACCGACGGTGCGGGCCCTTTCCCGTGGGGGGAGCTCGGGGAACCTCAGGGTCCGAGGAATCTCAGGGTGTTACACCAGCTCCAGCACTCGCTGCTCGGCCGGAGCCTCCTCGACCACCCGCGAGGTCCGGTACAGCCACAGCACGTCCCGGCCGAACGACCAGACCAGGGAGCCCAGGGCCAGCAGGGCGACGGCGAAGTTGCCCGCGTACGGCAGCAGGTCGGCGCCGGCGACGAGGAGGCAGACGCCCTGGAGCGCGGCGACGGTCTTGCGGGCCATGCTCGGCGGGAGCGGGGCGTTGAGCCAGGGGGCGAAGCGGGCCGCGGCGACGAACGCGTAGCGCATGCCGCCGATCAGCAGCACCCACGGGCCGAGCTGCGTCGAGACGTACACGCTGAGGACCAGGATGAGGAACGCGTCGACCTCCATGTCGAACCGCGCGCCCAGGGCCGTCGAGGTGCCGGTGCGGCGGGCGACCTTGCCGTCCACGCCGTCGAGGATCAGGGCCACGGCCGTCAGTCCGACCAGGAGGGTCACCGGCGGGGCGCTCTCGAAGGAATCGGCGACGAGGGCGGTCACGCCGCCGACCAGCGTGGCGCGGCCGAGCGTGACGCGGTTGGCCGGGCCGAAGGAGCGCAGCCGGGAGCGATGCAGGGCGCGGGAGAGGACCGCCCAAGTGGCGATGGCGAAGACGAGGCCGGTGACCCAGCCCGCCGGCCCCATGCCGATCGCCGATCCGAGCAGAGCCAGCAACAGGACCTGCACGCCCGCTCCCACAGCGGTTTCCTGCTGGACCAGCCTCGCGTCGTAAGTGTTGTTCAGGGCCACCGCACGTTCCTCCGGCCGGATGACAGAGATGATCAGTGCCGCGTACTGTGCGCGGACTGTGCACACCTCGGTACGTGAACAGCTTCCCGATCGTTCAGCCCGACTTTCAGGAGGACGCCGATGAACCCGGAAGGACCGATGAATTCCGTGAATCCCGGAGGCTGCCGATCGCAACCCGGAGACCGCCGACCGAATCCCGAGGGCGGCCGACTGAATCCTGGAGACCGTCGACCGAATCCCGAGGGCGGCCGACTGAATCCTGGAGACCGTCGACCGAATCCCGAGGACGGCCGACCGTATCCCGGACACCGTCGACTGCATCCCGAATACCGCCGACCGAATCCCGGAGGCCGCCGATGACCCGCACCGCCCGTGCCTTTTGGCTCGGTTCCCCGGGCGTGGGCGAGATCCGGGATCTCGTCCTGCCCGCCCCCGCCGAGGGGGAGGTACTCGTCCGCTCGCTCTTCTCCGGTGTCAGCCGTGGCACGGAGACGCTCGTGTTCCGCGGCGGGGTGCCGGAGAGTCAGCACGCGGTGATGCGGGCGCCGTTCCAGGAGGGCGACTTCCCGGCGCCCGTGAAGTACGGCTACCTCAACGTGGGTCTGGTGGAGGAGGGTCCCGCGGAACTCCTCGGGCGAACCGTTTTTTCACTCTTCCCGCACCAGACGCGCTACGTCGTCCCGGCGTCGGCCGTCACCCCCGTCCCCGATTCCGTGCCCGCCGAACGGGCCGTCCTCGCCGGCACCGTCGAAACCGCCGTCAACGCGCTGTGGGACGCGAAGCCGCTGGTCGGCGACCGGATCGCGGTGGTCGGCGGCGGCATGGTCGGCTGCTCGGTCGCCGCGCTGCTGGCGCGTTTCCCGGGTGTCCGCGTCCAGCTGGTGGACGCCGACCCGGCGCGGGCGAAGACCGCCGAGGCGCTCGGTGTCGGCTTCGCGCTGCCGCGGGACGCCCTCGGCGGCTGCGACCTCGTCGTGCACGCCAGCGCCACCGAACAGGGACTCACCCGCTCCCTGGAACTGCTGGCCGCCGAGGGAACCGTTCTCGAACTGAGCTGGTACGGCGACCGGAAGGTCTCGCTGCCGCTCGGCGAGGACTTCCACTCCCGCCGCCTGGTCATCCGCAGCAGTCAGGTCGGCACCGTCTCCCCGGCCCGGCCCGGACGGACGTACGCCGACCGGCTGGCCCTCGCCCTCGACCTGCTCGCCGACCCGGCGCTGGACGCCCTCGTCACCGGGGAAAGCGCGTTCGAGGAGTTGCCGGAGGTGATGCCGAGGCTCGCCTCGGGCGAGCTTCCCGCGCTCTGTCACCGCGTCAGGTACCCGTCAGGTTCGTGACGGGTACCCGTCGGTGAGCAGCAAGAGCGCCTGACCTGAGAAAAGAGTGAGATCGGGCTGAACATGGGGAACCGAGGAGCCGTACTACACGGCATCCCCCGGCGGTCATCGGCCGGGGGACCAGAGGCGCCGCACCTGGAGGGTCGTCCGTTGTTCAGTGTCACCGTCCGCGATCACATCATGATCGCCCACAGCTTCCGCGGTGAGGTCTTCGGACCCGCGCAGCGCCTGCACGGAGCCACGTTCCTGGTGGACGCGACTTTCCGCCGCGAGCAGCTGGACGACGACAACATCGTCGTCGACATCGGACTGGCCACCCAGGAGCTCGGTGCCGTCGTGAGCGAACTGAATTACCGCAATCTCGACAACGAGCCCGAGTTCGCCGGGATCAACACCTCGACGGAGTTCCTGGCCAAGGTCGTCGCCGACCGGCTGGCCGAGCGGATCCACAAGGGCGCGCTCGGCGAGGGCGCCCGGGGCATCGCCTCGATCGCCGTCTCCCTGCACGAGTCGCACATCGCCTGGGCGAGTTTCGAGCGTGCGCTGTGACCGACGTGACCCTGGAGAAGACCCCGCTCACGTATGTGCCGGCGCAGTCGGCCGTTCCCAGGACGGGACACATCATCCCCATGTCCCTGCGCTCCGTGCACTTCGTCATGCCGGGCGGTGTCTACGACACGGCCAACCCCAGCGGCGGCAACGCCTACGACCGGCGGCTCTGCCTGGACCTGCCCGGCTTCGGCTGGCAGGTGCACAAGCACCTGGTCGACGGCGCCTGGCCCCGCCCGGAGCAGTCCGCCCGCACGGAACTGGCCCGCACGCTCGCCGAGTTCCCCGACGGCACGGTCGTGCTGCTCGACGGGCTCGTGGCCTGCGGCGTCCCGGAGATCGTCGTCCCGGAGGCGGAGCGGCTGCGGCTCGCGGTGCTCGTACACCTGCCGCTCGGCGACGAGACCGGCCTCGACCCCCGGCTCGCGGCCGAACTCGACGCGAAGGAACGGGACGTGCTGCGGGCCGTCCCCTCGGTGATCGCCACCAGCGACTGGGCGGTGCGCCGGCTGGTGTCGCACCACGGGCTCGCCCCGGAGAAGGTGCACTGCGCCGCCCCCGGCGCCGACATCGCGCCGCTCGCCTCCGGCACCGACGGGGTCTCCCGGCTGCTGTGCGTCGCCGCGGTCACCCCGCGCAAGGGCCAGCACCGGCTGGTCGAAGCGCTCGCGGCGGTGACCGACCTGCCGTGGAGCTGCGTCTGTGTGGGCGGCCTCGGCCAGGACCCCGAGTACGTCGCCCATCTGCGCGGCCTCATCCGCCGGTACGGCCTCCAGGACCGTCTCGAACTCGCCGGGCCGAAGGCGGGCGCCGAACTCGACGCCGCCTACGCCTCCGCCGACCTGATGGTTCTCACCTCCTACGCCGAGACCTACGGCATGGCGGTCACCGAGGCGCTCGCCCGCGGTATCCCGGTCCTCGCCACCGACGTCGGCGGGCTGCCCGAGGCGGTCGGCCGCGCCCCCGACGGCGGTGTCCCCGGCATCCTCGTCCCGCCGGAGAACCCGGCCGCGCTCGCCGCCGAGCTGCGCGGCTGGTTCGGCGAGGCGGACGTCCGGCGCCGGCTCAAGGCCGCCGCCCGTGGCCGCCGCGCGGCCCTGAACGGCTGGGCGTCCACCGCCCAGAGCCTGGCCGGCGTCCTCGGCCGGTTGCCCGGCGAGCCCCGGAGGGCGGCATGAAGAAGTCGACGGTGACCCCGGCGGACGTGGCGCGGCGTGTGGGCGCCATCCCGACCCAGCCGGGCCCCAAGGAGAACGAGACCGTGACCGACTCCGTGACCGCGACGGTGAACCGCGGCGGGACCGGAGCCGTTGGTGAGGCTGTGAACCACGCCGTGAACGAAGCCGTGAGTGAGGCCATGAACGACAGCAGCCTGGCCGAGGCCGTGCCCGGCACCCCGGGCCATGGCGGTCCCGACGCCCTGGGCGACGCCGGCACCCCGCGCGAGACCGGTCCCGACGCCGTGATAGCGGGCGCGGGCCCGGTGCCCCGCCCCGGCGAGCGTCCCACCGTACGACTGCGGGACGCCGGGCCCGAGGACCAGCCGCGCTACGCCCCCGAGTGGCTGCAACTGCGGGAGCCCGCCGACGCGTCCGCGCGGGCCGTGGACCTGCTGGACCCGCTGCGGATCCGGCTCGCCAACCTGCCGGGCGGCCGCGGCAGCGGTCTCAACGTGCACGACCTGGGCTGCGGAACCGGTTCCATGGGCCGATGGCTCGCCCCCCGCCTGGACGGCGCCCAGCACTGGATCCTGCACGACCGCGACCCCTACCTGCTGCACTTCGCGGCCGTCGCCTCCCCGCGCGCCGCCGCCGACGGCAGCCGGGTCACCGTCGAGACCCGGCGCGGCGACGTCGCCCGGCTCACCCCGGACGCCCTGCTCGGCGCCTCGCTGGTCACCGCCTCCGCGCTGCTCGACGTCCTCACCCGCGAGGAGGTCGAGACCCTCGCCGCGGCCTGCGCCGGCGCCGGCTGCCCGGCGCTGCTGACGCTCTCCGTGGCCGGCCGCGTCGAACTCTCCACCCCGGACCCGCTGGACGAGGAGATCGCCGCCGCCTTCAACGACCACCAGCGGCGCGGCGGCCTCCTCGGCCCCGACGCGGTGAACGCCGCCTGCGAGGCGTTCGCCGACCACGGCGCCACCGTGAAGGTCCATCCGAGCCCCTGGCGGCTCGGCCCCGAACACGCCGCCCTCACCGCCCAGTGGCTGCGCGGCTGGGTCGGTGCGGCCGTCGAGCAGCGCCCCGAACTCGCCGGGCGCGCCGCGTCGTACCTCGAGGCCCGGCTCGCCGCCTGCGAGGCCGGTGAGCTGCGGGTCACCGTCCACCACAGCGACCTGCTGGCGCTGGCCCGGCCGACGGGCGGCGCGTGATGAGCGCGGAGACGGTCGGGGCGAGGGCCGAGTCGGTCGCGCCGGTGGTGTGGGGTGACGGCGCGCTCTCCGTACGACGTCCCCCGCGCCCCCCGTCGGTGGCCCGTAGCGGACCGGCCGTGTCGAAGGCCCGGATCGGTGTCATCGTGACCGAGCCGCATGCCGCCGAGCCCTCGGCGCTGCGCAGGCTGCTCACCTCGAAGGCGCTGCGCACGCACTTCGGGACCGTCGCCGGAGTCGTCATCCTCGGCGTCCTGCTGTGGCGGATGGGCACCGGCGTCCTCCTCGACGGGCTGCGCCGCATCGACACCCCGACCCTGCTCGCCGGGCTCGGGATCGGCCTGGTCACCACCGTCTTCAGCGCCTGGCGGTGGGCGCTGGTCGCGCGCGGGCTGCGGATCCGGCTGCCGCTCGGCGCGGCCGTCGCCGACTACTACCGCTCCCTCTTCCTCAACGCGGCCCTGCCCGGCGGGATCCTCGGCGACGTGCACCGCGCCGTGCGGCACGGGCAGAGCGCCGGTGACGTCGGGCGCGGTGTGCGAGCCGTGGTCCTGGAGCGCACGGCGGGCCAGCTGGCGCTCACCGTGGCCGGTGTGACGATCCTGCTGGTGCTGCCGTCCCCGGTCATGGCGGACGTACGGCACTTCACCCCGCTGGTGCTGCTGGCCGCGGCGGGCGCGCTCGCGGTGGTCGCCGCGCTGCGCATGAACTCCTCGGCGTCGCGTCGGGGCGGCAGGCTGCGGGCCACGCTGGCCGAGGCGCGCGAGGGTCTGCTGTCGCGGCGCAACGCCCCCGGCGTCGCGCTGTCGTCGGTGGTCGTGCTGACCGGGCACGTCGCGATGTTCGTGGTGGCCGCCCGGGTGGCCGGCTCCGCCGCCTCCGTGCTGACGCTGCTGCCGCTGGCCGTCCTGGCGCTGATCGCCATGGGCCTGCCGCTGAACGTCGGCGGCTTCGGGCCCCGCGAGGGCGTCATGGCGTGGGCGTTCGGCGCTGCCGGGCTCGGCGCGAGCACCGGCCTGTCGGTCGCCGTGGTGTACGGGGTGCTCAGCTTCGTCGCCGCGCTGCCGGGGGCGGGCGTCATGGTGGTGCGCTGGTACGGCGCCGTACGCGCCGGGGCACCCCAGGTGTCCGGCGCCGCCGGGGCCGAAGAACCCTACACGGAGCCGGTCGCGTTCCCCGAAGTCAGCAGCGTGAAATACGTGCCGAAGGAATCCGCGAGGCTCGCCAGGAGTTCCTTCCCCTTTTCCGCGGACCCCAGGGAAGGACGGCCGATGACGCCCGAATCGGTATAGGCGGACATTCCCAGAGTGAGCAGATGGCGTCGGTCGTCCGCGGTGAAATCCGCGGACTCGTAACCGGGCCGGACGAGTTCGGGATGGGCGTGCAGCAGGATAGAGGTCTCGATCTCCCCGGCGTGCATGTCGGTGAGGAGCGAGGTCACCACCCCGGACCGCTCCCGGGCCGTCTCCCAGTCCTCCGGGGCCGGGAACAGCGCCATCGCCTCACCGCGGGCGGAGGACTCCTGGACCGCGTTGCCCAGGACGTAGTTCCCGCCGTGTCCGTTGACCAGCACCAGGGCCTCGACGCCCGAGCGGCGCAACGACGCCGCGATGTCCCGTACCACCGCGTGAAGGGTCACGGAGGAGATGCTGACGGTTCCCGGCCAGGCCGCGTGCTCGTGCGAGCAGGCGATGGTCACGGGCGGAAGGAGGTGCACCGGGTATGCCTCGGCGATCTCCCGGGCGATGGCACAGGCGACCAGTGTGTCGGTGGCCAAGGGCAGGTACGGGCCGTGCTGTTCGAAGCTCCCTACCGGCAGGACCGCCACCTGCGTCGCGACGCCGGCCCCCCGCTCGCGCACGTCCTCGGTGGTGTCCGCCGGCACCGGACCGTACGCCGTCGGCGGTATGCGCGAATCACTCATCTTTCCACGGCCTTTCGTCTCTGCTTAGGAACCAGATCATGACAGATAAAGTCGGCGTACTCGGCAAGAAGACCCCGCAGCGCACCGGTGTGGAACGCGTGGTAAATGCGCCCCTGCCCACGGTGTACGGGAAATTCCAGGCGGTCGGTTACCTCGACCACGACCGCGGTGACGAGCAGGTCGCCCTGGTCTACGGCGAGATCGGCACCGAGGACGTACTGACCCGGCTGCACTCGGAGTGCCTCACCGGCGACGCGTTCGGTTCCCAGCACTGCGAGTGCGGCGACCAGCTGGAGTCCGCGCTGCGCGCCGTCGTCGCCGCGGGCAGCGGCATCGTCGTCTACCTGCGCGGGCACGAGGGCCGGGGCATCGGCCTGCTCGGCAAGCTGCGCGCGATGGCGCTGCAGGCGGAGGGCCTGGACACCGTCGAGGCGAACGTCGCGCTCGGCTTCCCGGTGGACGCCCGCGACTACAAGGTTGCCGCCGACATCCTGCGCGACCTGGGCGTACGGTCCGTCCGACTGATGTCGAACAACCCGCGCAAGCGGGAGGCGCTCGTCGACAACGGCATCCACGTCGCCGAGGAGGTGCCGCTGCTGATAGAGCCCTGCGAGAACAACATCACCTACCTGCGTACCAAGCGGGAGCGCATGGATCACCGGCTGCCCCACCTGGACGCGGTGGCACACTGGTCCTGAGGGGCATCAGCCCAGGGGCCACTGATCCCGGGGGTCACTGATCCCGAGGGGCACTGGTCCCGAGGGTGATCGCCACCCACGGCGTACGTCAGCCCCGGCCTCGGCGACAGGGCCGGGGCCGCCGCCGAAAGGAGCCGCCCGCGTGAACACGCATGCCTCGGTCGTCGTCATCGGCGGCGGAGTGATGGGCACCAGCATCGCCTACCATCTGGCCGCCGCGGGCGTACGGGACGTCCTGCTGCTCGAGCGGGACGAACTCGCCGCCGGCTCCACCTCGAAGGCCGCGGGCGGAGTGCGCGCCCAGTTCTCCGACGAACTGAACATCCAGCTCGGGGCGCGCAGCCTGGAGGCGTTCGCGCGGTTCGGGGAGGAGACCGGCCACGACATCGGTCTCCACCGGGTCGGCTACCTCTTCCTGCTCTCCACTCCGGAGGAGGTCGCCTCCTTCGAGGCGGGCGTCCGGCTGCAGAACGCGCTCGGCGTGCGCAGCCGGCTGATCGACCCGGCCGAGGCACAGCGACTCTCCCCGCTGATCACCACGGACGGCTTACTCGCGGCCGCGTTCTCGCCCGACGACGGCCACTGCACACCGGAAGCCGTCGTCCAGGGGTACGCGGCCGCAGCCCGCCGGTGCGGTGCGCGCATCCTGCGCCACACCGCCGTCACCGGCATCGAGACCTACGGCGACACGATCACCGCGGTGGACACCACCCTCGGCCGGGTCATCACCGACACGGTGATCTGCGCGGCCGGACCCTGGTCCAGGGCGGTCGGCGCGATGGTGGGTGTGGACCTGCCCGTGCAGCCGCTGCGCCGGCAGATCGCCGTCACCGAGCCGATGCCCGGCCTCCCGCCGGACCTGCCGATGACGATCGACTTCACCAGCACCTTCTACTTCCACGGCGAGGGCCCCGGTCTCCTCGTCGGGATGTCCGACCCGGACGAGCGTCCCGGCTTCGCCACGGACACCCACGACCGCTGGATCCCCCGTCTCGCCTCCGTCATGGAACGCCGCGCGCCCGCCCTGCTCGACCTGCGCCGCACCGGCGGCTGGGCGGGGCTGTACGAGCTCACCCCGGACCACAACGCCCTGATCGGCGAGGCGCCTTCGGTATCCCGTTTTCTGTATGCGACCGGTTTCTCCGGGCATGGCTTCCTGCAGGGTCCGGCCGTCGGCGAAGTCGTCCGTGACCTGTATCTCGGCCGCGTACCCTTCGTGGACGTCACCCCCCTGAGCGCCGGCCGGTTCGCGGCCGACGCCCCGCGTCCGGAGGTCAACCGCGTATGACGGATCGCTCGCTGTGGCTGCGCCACGAGGTCCGCTCCACCGAACGCCGCACCCCGATCGTGCCCGACGACGCCCGCCGGCTCGTCGAGGCCGGGGTGGAGCTGACGGTCGAGGACTCCCCCCAGCGGATCTTCCCCGTAGAGGCGTACGAGGCGGTCGGCGCCCGAGTCGCCGAGCCGGGCTCCTGGACGTCGGCGCCGCCCGGCACGGTCGTCGTCGGCCTGAAGGAACTCCCGGACCGGCCCGACGAACTGATCCATCGTCATATCTTCTTCGGGCACGCCTACAAGGGGCAGCCCGGCGCCGCCGCCCTGCTCGGCCGGTTCGCCGCCGGGGGAGGGGCGCTCCTCGACCTGGAGTACCTCGTCGATGAACAGGGCCGCAGGCTCGCCGCGTTCGGCTTCTGGGCGGGCTACCTGGGCGCCGCCCTCGCCGTCCTCCACCACCGGGGCCGGCTCACCGCGCCCCTGGTCCCCACCGGCAAGGACGAACTGGACGAGACCCTGCGCCCGGGCCCCGGCGACGAGGACTTCACCTCGCTGGTGGTGGGCGCACTCGGCCGCAGCGGCCGGGGTGCGCGGGCCGCGCTCGGCGCGGCCGGTGCCGAACCCACCTGCTGGGACCTGGCGGAGACCCTGGACCTGGACCGGCGCGCCCTGCTGGACCACGACCTGATGGTCAACTGCGTCCTGGCCACCACCCCGGTGCCGCCGTTCGTCCGCCAGGAGGACCTCGACGACCCGGCCCGCCGGCTGCGCACCCTCTCCGACGTCACCTGCGACGTGGGCTCGCCCCTCAACGTCCTGCCGGTGTACGACCGCGCGACCGAGTGGGCCGATCCGGTACTGCGGCTGCGCAAGGAACCCCCGCTCGACCTGATCGCCATCGACAACCTGCCCTCGCTGCTGCCCCGCGAGTCCAGCACCGACTTCTCGGCGGCGCTGACGCCCCTGCTGCTGGAGTACGGGGTGAACGCGGCCTGGTGGCGGTGCCTGAGCCGGTTCCGTGAGATGTGCGACGAACTCGGCATCAAGGAAGGCGGGTTCGACCGTGAGCTGCGCTGACCTCGTTCCCGCGACCGGCACCGTCCACTGGATCGGCGCCGGCCTGTCCACCGGCAGCGGCCTGACCGACCTGTGCGAGCGCGCCGCCCGGGTCCGCGTCTGGCACCGCACGGCGGACCGCGCCGCCGAGGCGCTCGACCGGCTGGGCCTGGCCGGGCGGGCCGAACCACGCACCTACACCCTCGACGCCCTCACCGCCGAACTCGCCCCCGGTGACGTCGTGGTGTCGATGCTGCCCGCCCCGGAGCACGCCCCGCTGCTGGCCGCGTGCGTCGCCCGGCGTGCCCACTTCGCCTGCTCCAGCTATGTCTCGGACGCCGTCCTGGAACGGGTGCCGGCCGCCGAGGAGGCGGGCGTCGTCGTCCTCACCGAGGCCGGGCTCGACCCGGGCATCGACCACCTCTTCGCCCACGACCTCGTCGCCCGCGCCCGCGACGCGGTCGGCGCCGACAAGGCGGCCTCCTATCGCCTCACCTCCTACTGCGGAGGTGTCCCGGCCGTCCCCAACGACTTCCGGTACCGGTTCAGCTGGGCGCCCCTCGGAGTACTCAACGCCCTGCGCTCGCCAGCCCGTTACATCGAGGACGGCACGGAGACCGTCGCCGACCGTCCCTGGGAGGCGACCCGCGGACACGTCGTCGACGGCGAGACCTTCGAGGTCTACCCCAACCGCGACAGCGTCCCCTTCGTCGAGCAGTACGGGCTGCCGGCGGCCTGGCGGCCGCGGACCTTCGTGCGCGGCACCCTGCGCCTGGACGGCTGGTTGACGGCCTGGGCCCCGGTGTTCGAGGAGCTGAAGGCGGGCGACGACACCCGGATCGCCGCGCTGGCGCGGGAGTTGGCGGCCACCTACCCGACGACGGACGCCGACCGTGACCGCGTCGTCCTCGCCGTGTCGTTGACGGTCGACGATGGGGAAGGCGACAACAGCGCTGCCTGGTCCGGGAGTTACCTGCTCGATCTGGTGGGAGACGAGCGGGAGAGCGCGATGGCCCGCTGTGTCTCCCGCACCCTGGCCCTCGGTGTCCGGCACGTCCTGGCGGGCGATCTGCCGCCGGGCCTGAACCGGGCGGCGGAGACAGCCGCACGCTCCGCCGGGTGGCTGGGTGAACTCGCGGCCGAGGGGCTGGAGTTCACCCTGAAGGTCGACGGCTGAGGAAACGGAGGGCCGACGGCTGAGGGTCGACCGATGAGGGCCGACGGCTCAGTCGAGCACCGCCTCGTGCACCAGTCGCTTGAGGTCGGGGTAGAGCTTGAGCGACTTCCGCGGCCTGAGCTGGGTCAGGAACTGGACGCTCAGGTCGCGGCTGGGGTCGACCCAGAACGTCGTCGTGGCGACCCCGCTCCAGCCGTAGGTGCCGAGGCCGGACGGGGCCTGGGTGCGCTCCGGGTCGATGACCACGGAGACGCCCAGGCCGAAGCCGACGCCGTCGTTGCCGGGCTCGTCGTGGGCGGGGCGGGCGCCGAAGGCGCGCAGGTCGGCGCCGCCGGGTAGGTGGTTACGGGTCATGAGGTCCACCGTCTCGGGGGCGAGCAGCCGGACCCCGTCGAGCTCGCCGCGGCGGCGCAGCAGCTCGGAGAAGCGGTGGATGTCGTATGCAGTAGCCACCATTCCGCCGCTGCCCGACAGGAAACGCGGGCGGCCGTGCAGCGGCAGCCCGGGGATCGGCTCGATCCCGCCGGCGTCCGTGCCGCCGTACAGTTCGGCCAGCCGGCCGGTCTGCTCCCCGTCGACCTGGAAACCGGCGTCCGGCATACCCAGCGGACGGAAGATCCGCTCCGCGACGAACTCGTCCAGGGGCTGTCCGGAGACGACCTCGATGATCCGGCCGAGCACATTGGTGGACACCGAGTAGTTCCACTGCGTGCCCGGCTCGAACTGCAGCGGCAGCCGCGCGTACGCCTCCACGGTCCGCGCCAGGTCCGATCCCGGCAGCACCGCCGACTCCAGACCGGCCTCCCGGTACAGCGCGTCCACCGGGTGACAGTGGTAGAAGGCGAAGGTCAGACCGGAGGTGTGGGTCATCAGGTGCCGCACCAGGAGCGGCTGCTCGACCGGTCGGGTCCTGATGCCTTCGCCGGAGCCGCCGGTATACACCCGCTGGTCGGCGAAGGCCGGGAGATGGTCGGCGACCGGGTCGTCGAGCCGCAGCCGGCCCTCCTCCACCAGTATCAGCGCGGCGACCGAGGTGACCGGCTTGGTCATCGAGTAGATCCGGTACAGGGTGTCGGCCTCGACGGGCAGTCCGGCGGCGACGTCGCGACGGCCCATCGTGGTGAGATGCGCGACCCGGCCGCCGCGGGAGACCGCCATGAGGAAACCGGGCAGCCGTCCCTCGTCGACGTAGTGGGCGACATGCTGGTCGATGCGGTCCAGCGCCTTCGCGTCCAGTCCGACCTCGCTCGGGTCGACCTCTTGTCGCAGCAGTGCCATGGCTCTCCTCCGGTGCGCTCGTCCGAGGTACGGTCCGTTCGTCCCCTCCCGGACGACCTCAGTGTTCATGGTCGCGTAGGGAACGGGCGTACGGGCCCCATTCGCCGCCGTGACCGGTGTGGGGTGTGTCGCTTTCCGTGACGGCGCGACCCGCCGGGACGGGCCCCCAACGCCCCGGCAGGGCCCGGCAGACGGGCAGCGCGGCCACGGCCGCCAGGCCCAGCACGACCAGCGGCGAGCGGGCCGGGCCCAGCACGGTCAGCACGGTCGCCGCGGCAACGCCCAGCACCGGGCCGACGTTCATCGCCGTCTGCTGCAGACCGCCGGCGACCCCGGCCGACTCGGCGGGAGCCTGCCGTACGACGACATGGGTGGCCGCCACCATGACGGTCCCGAACCCGGCTCCGACCAGCGCGAACCCGGCGCCGAAGGCCGCCTCCCCGGACGCGGCGGCGAGGACGAGCAGCCCGGCGGCCAGGACCGCCGTCGCGCCCGCGACCGTGGCCCGGGCGCCCGCCCGGCGCAGCAGAACCGCGGACACGGGCGCCGCGGCGACCAGGCACACCGCGAGCGGCAGCGCGAGCAGCGCGCTGTGCAGCGGGGTGAGTCCCAGGCCGTCCTGGAGGAGATACACGCAGGTGAACAGCGCGCCGTTGAGGGCCGCCGACACGGTGACCAGCAGGCCGAGCGCCGCGCCGACGGACGGGGAGCCGATCACCTCCCGGGGCAGCAGCGGGTCCGGCGCGCGGAGCTCGTGCCGCACGAAGACGGCACCGGCGAGCAGGGCCGCCACGGCCGACCAGCCCACCTCCGGCAGGGTGACCAGGGCGTGCACCAGGCAGGCGAGCGCCGCCGCGAGCAGCAGTGCGCCGGGGATGTCCAGCGCGCCGCGCGTGTCGGCGGGTGCGGTGGTGGGCTTGGCGCCGAGCGCGGCGGCGCGGGTGCCGACGGGCGTCCGATCGGGGGAGGCGAGGGCGAGCAGGCCGAACACCAGTGTGGGGGCGATGTTGAGGAGGAACACGGACCGCCAGCCGAACTCCGTCGCCAGTGCCCCGCCCACCAGGGGACCGGTGGCCGCCGCCACCCCGATGGCCGCCGTCCGCACGGCGATCGGCGTGCGCAGCCGGTCCGGCGGGAAGGACGTCCGCAGCATCCCCAGCGTGGCCGGCTGCAACAGCGCCCCGAAAGCCCCCTGCACGACCCGCAGCCCGATCACCCAGCCGACGCCGGGCGCCACCGCGATGCCCGCCGACGCGGCGCCGAAGCCGAGCATGCCGACGGCGAAGGTCCGCCGGTGTCCGAACCGGTCGCCGAGCCGCCCGGCGAACACCAACAGGCCCGCCACGGCGACGAGATAGCCGGTGCTAGCCCACTGCACCTCGGCGAGGGAGGCATGCAGATCACGCCGGAGCGTGGGCTGCGCGACGGTGAGCGCGGTCCCGTCCAGGGCGACGACCACCGCCCCCGCCACACTGCTCGCCAGCGTCAGGGGGCGCTTCACCGGGCGTTCTCCTCCGGCCCGAGGTGCGCGTCCAGGGCCGTCCGCAGCAGGGGTACGAAGTCCTCGGCGCCCGTGGCGAGTTGGAGGCTGCCCCAGCGCCACAGCTGGGCGATGCCGTGCAGGTTCGCCCACAGCGCGCCGGCGACCGCGCGGGCGTCGGCGCCGGGGCGGGCCCGGCCGACCAGGTCCACCAGCACGCGGAACAACGGCAGACTGGTGTCCCGGAGCCGCAAGTGGCCGCTCTCCAGCAGATCGTGGCGGAACATCAGCTCGTACATACCGCGGTTGTCCAGGGCGAACTCCAGGTAGGACCGCGCCAGTTCGGTGAGCTGGGCGCGTGGGCCGCGGGGGCCGCCGTCGAGTGCCGACGTCACCCGGACCCCCAGCTCCGTGAAGCCGCGGCGGGCGATGGCCGACAGCAGCTCCACGTGCGTGGGGAAGTAGCGCCGGGGCGCCCCGTGCGAGACACCGGCCCGGCGGGCGATCTCCCGCAGGGTCAGCGCGCCCGCACCCTCCAGGGCCACGAGGTCCACGCCGACATCGACGAGACGCGTCCGCAGACCGGGGTCGGGCTTCTCGGGTTCACTCATAGACACTGTCTACCAGGCGGCGGCAGACGGTGTCTACTCACTCGTTCGGGTGGCTGCCGGAGAACGGAGAACGCCGCCGGACGGGTCGACCCCGGCGCGCCGGGAATGGCGCCGGGTGGGCCGCGGGTTGCTCCGGACATGACTCAGGACACGACACGGAACGCACTGCTCGCGCTCCTCTCCGAGGGCCGCAGCGGAGTACTGGTCACCCTCAAGCGCGACGGGCGGCCCCAGCTGTCGAACGTCAGCCACCACTACTACCCCGACGAGGGCGTCGTCCGGATCTCCGTCACGGACGACCGCGCCAAGACCCGCAACCTCCGCCGCGACCCCCGGGCGTCGTACCACGTGACCACCCCGGACCACCGTGCCTACACGGTCGTGGAGGCCACCGCCGACCTCACCCCGGTCGCCGCGGACCCCTACGACGAGACCGTCGAGGAACTCGTCCGCCTCTACCGCGACGTCCTGGGCGAACACCCCGACTGGGAGGACTTCCGCACCGTCATGGTCCGCGACCGCCGCCTGGTCGCCCGGCTCAGGGTGGAGCGTGCATACGGGATTCCGCGGACCGTCGACACGTGAGTCCCGGGGCGGGACGTGCCGCAGCCCACGGCGCCGCATGGGCGCCGGGGGCTCCGGAGGACTTCGAGAGGGCTTCGAGAGGACGGTGTCAGGCCGTGACGGTCTCGCGCTGCGGGGCCTCGGGCGCGTCCCGTTCGCCCAGTCGCTCGGTCGGGACCTTCGCCGTCTCCCGGGCCGTGAAGGCCGCGATCACCGGCGGGACGCACAGGGCCGCCGTGAACAGCGCCACCGAGAACCAGTCGTCGCCGTCCGGACCCGCGATCTGCGCGGCGAAGGTGACCGCGAAACCGGCCACGGCGAAGCCGATCTGGGTGCCGATCGCCATGCCGGACAGCCGGACCCGGGTGGTGAACATCTCGCCGTAGAAGGAGGGCCACACGCCGTTCGCGGCGCTGTAGACCACACCGAAGGTGACGATCCCCAGGACGAGGACCAGCGGGTAGGAGCCGGTGGAGATCGCCCACAGGTACAGGAACATCGTCACCGCGCTGCCGGCCGCGCCGATCAGGAACACCGGCCGGCGGCCGACGCGGTCGGAGAGCGTCGCCCACAGGGGGATGGCGGCCAGCGCGACGGCGTTGGCCAGCGCGCTCACCCACAGCATCGAGGAGCGGCTCATGCCCACCGAGTCGCTGGTCGCGTACGCCAGCGCCCACACCGTGAAGATGGTGCTGACCGACGCGACGAGCGCGGCCGCGATCACCCGCAGCACGTCGGCCCAGTGCTCGCGCAGCAGCACCGCCAGCGGCAGCCGGACGACCTCGCCGGTGGCCTGCTGGGCGGCGAAGGCCGGGGTCTCGGTGAGCTTGCGCCGGATGACGTAGCCGACGACGGCGACCGCGATGCTCATCCAGAACGGCACCCGCCAGCCCCACGACAGCAACTGGTCCTCCGGCAGCGCGGCGACCGGGATGAAGACCAGGGTGGCCAGGAGCTGCCCGCCCTGTGTGCCGCTCAGGGTGAAGCTGGTGAAGAAGCCGCGCCGGTGCGGCGGCGCGTGTTCGAGGGTCATGGAGTTGGCGCTGGCCTGCTCACCGGCGGCGGAGATGCCCTGCAGGACGCGGCAGGCGACCAGCAGGACCGGCGCGAGGCCGCCGACCTGGGCGCGGGTGGGCAGACAGCCGATGAGGAACGTCGAGACACCCATCAGGATCAGCGTGAACACCATGATCTTCTTGCGGCCCACGCGGTCGCCGAAGTGCCCGAGGAAGAGCGCGCCGACGGGACGGGCCGCGTAGGCGACTCCGAAGGTCGCCAGCGACAGCAGGGTCGCGGTGGCCGGGTCGGACTCGTCGAAGAACACCTTCGGGAAGATCAGCGCGGCGGCGCTGCCGTAGATGAAGAAGTCGTAGTACTCCAGGGCACTGCCGATCCAGGCCGCCGTGGCGGCTTTCTGCGGCTGGCCGGGAGGTGCTTCCGGGGCGGGGACGGACACGGCTTGCTCCTTCGGGGGAACCCCAACGTAGGGGAGTGAGCGGCGGGGCGAAGGGCCGGATCGAGCGGCTAATTAACCCACTGGATAGTTAATGCGCGGTGGGTACGGATGTTGCGCCCGCGTTTCCCTGCTGTCAAGAGGTTGCGCACGCCCCTGCGGAGCGGTCGGCCGAGGGGTCGCGGCCGGTCGGTCGGCGGTTGGAGCCGGTTGATCAAGAGGGCATGGCCGATCGGCCCGAGGGGGCGCCGCCGGTCGACCGGGGAGGGCGAGGAGGGTGCTGAGGGGTGCTCTCGGCTGACCGGGGTCGGCTCCGTCAGTCCGCCGCGCGCTCGGCCGTCAGATAGGCGATGACCATGTCGCCGAGCATGGTCCGGTAGTGCTCGCGCCGCTCCGGATCCACCAGGTCGCGGCCGAACAGGGCGCCGAAGGTGTGCCGGTTGGCCACCCGGAAGAAGCAGAACGAGCTGATCATCGCGTGCAGGTCGACGGCGTCCACCTCCGCCGTGAACAGGCCGGACTCCCGGCCGGCAGCGAGGATGCGGCAGATCACGGCGAGCGCCGGGGAGCCGATCCTGCCGAGTTTCTCGGAGGCGGCGATGTGCTCGGCCTCATGGATGTTCTCGATGCTCACCAGGCGGATGAAGTCCGGGTGCTGCTCGTGGTGGTCGAAGGTCAGCTCGGCGAGCCGCCGGATGGCCGCGACCGGGTCCAGGTGCTCGACGTCGAGTTGCTGCTCGGCCTCGCGGATCACGCCGTACGCCCGCTCCAGGACGGCGGTGAACAGCTGCTCCTTGCCGCCGAAGTAGTAGTAGATCATCCGCTTCGTGGTGCGGGTGCGGGCCGCGATGTCGTCCACGCGGGCCCCGGCGTACCCGGCCCGGGCGAACTCCCGCGTCGCCACGTCGAGGATCTCGGCCTGGGTGCGGGCGGCGTCACGGGTCCGCCCGTTCGGTCGTGCCGGTTCGTCGACGCTGGTCATCGGTGTCCTTCGGACGGCGCGGGTGCAGTGCCGCGATTCTAGAAGGGCCCGGGAGGGCTTCCCCCCGCGCCACCGCCCGGTGTATGACTAACTCACCAGTTCGTACATTAGTCGCCCGTTCCAGGAGGCCGTCCGTGACCAAGGACTCGTATCTCGTCGGGCTGATCGGATCCGGTATCGGCCCGTCGCTCAGCCCCGCGCTGCACGAGCGCGAGGCCGACCGGCAGGGGCTGCGCTACCTCTACCGGCTGATCGACATCGACGTCCTCGGGGCCGCCCCGGACGCCGTCGGCGACCTGGTGCGGGCCGCCCGCGACCTGGGCTTCGACGGGCTGAACATCACCCACCCCTGCAAGCAGCTGGTGATCCCCCACCTCGACGCCCTCGCTCCGCAGGCCGAGGCGCTCGGCGCGGTGAACACCGTCGTGTTCGAGGACGGCCGGGCCGTCGGCCACAACACCGACGTCACCGGTTTCGCCGCCTCCTTCGCACGCGGTCTGCCCGACGTCCCGCTCGAACGGGTCGTGCAGCTCGGCGCGGGCGGAGCGGGTGCCGCCGTCGCGCACGCCACGCTCACCCTCGGCGCCGGGCGGGTCACCGTCGTCGACGCGCTGCCCGACCGGGCGACGGACCTCGCCGCCTCCCTCAACCACCACTTCGGCGCCGGCCGGGCCGCCGCCGCCACCCCGGACCGCCTGCCCGAGCTGCTCGCGCACGCCGACGGGACCGTCCACGCCACCCCCACCGGCATGGCCGCCCACCCAGGCCTGCCCTTCGCGGCCGGGCTGCTGCGCCCCGGACTGTGGATCGCCGAGGTCGTCTACCGTCCACTGGAGACCGAACTCCTGCGCACCGCCCGCGCGGTCGGCTGCGCGACCCTCGACGGCGCGGGCATGGCCGTCTTCCAGGCGGCGGACGCCTTCCGCCTGTTCACCGGCCGGGAACCCGACAGCGCCCGCATGCTCGCCGACATCGCCGAACTGGCCGGCGCCGTCGCCGCCCCGAAGTAACCGGTACCCGGAGGTTCCAAGGTGCGTACGTCCATCGCCACCGTCTCGCTGAGCGGATCCCTCACCGAGAAGCTCACCGCCGCCGCCCGGGCCGGCTTCGACGGCGTGGAGATCTTCGAGAACGACCTGCTCGCCAGCCCCCTCGCCCCCGAGGAGATCCGCGCCCGCTGCGCCGACCTCGGCCTCAGCATCGACCTCTACCAGCCGATGCGGGACGTCGAGGCGGTCCCGGAGGACGAGTTCGCCCGCACCCTGCGCCGCGCCCGGCACAAGTTCGAACTGATGGGCCGGCTCGGCGCGGACACCGTCCTGGTCTGCTCCAGCGTCTCCCCGCTCGCCGAGGACGACGACGCCCTCGCCGCCGAGCAGCTCGCCCGACTGGCCGACCTCGCCGGGGACTTCGGCGTCCGTGTCGCCTACGAGGCGCTCGCCTGGGGACGGCACGTCAGCACGTACGACCACGCCTGGCACATCGTCGAGACGGCCGGCCATCCCGCGCTCGGCACCTGCCTGGACAGCTTCCACATCCTCTCCCGGAGCTCCGACCCCAAGGACCTCAAGGGCATCGCGGACATCCCCGGCGAGAAGATCTTCTTCCTCCAGCTCGCCGACGCCCCTCTGCTCGGCATGGACGTCCTGCAGTGGAGCCGCCACCACCGCTGCTTCCCCGGACAGGGGGGCTTCGACGTCACCGGGCTGGTCCACCGCATACTGCATACCGGATACAGCGGACCGCTCTCCCTCGAGGTCTTCAACGACGTGTTCCGGCAGGCCGAGGCCGGCCCGACAGCCGTCGACGCCCGCCGATCCCTGCTGGTCCTCCAGGAGGAGCTCGGCCGACTCGGCCATGAACTCGGGGAGGAGCAGGGTGTTGCCGCTCTGCCCGCACCGGCCGCCCCCACCGCGGTCGCCTTCGCCGAGCTGGTCACGCCCGACGCCGAACCCGTCTCCGCCCTTCTCGGTGCCCTCGGCTTCGCCCGCACCGCCCGCCACCGCGGCAAGCCGGTCGAGCTGTGGGAACAGGGCGAGGCCCGGGTCCTGGTCAACACCGGCCCGGCCGCCCGCCGCGACGGCACCACGCTCGCCGCGCTGGGCCTGGAGTGCCCCGACCCGGCCGCCACTGCCCGCCGAGCCGAGGCCCTGCTCGCCCCGGTGCTGCCCCGCCGCCGCGCCGCCGAGGACGCCCCACTGGACGCGGTGGCCGCACCCGACGGCACCGAACTCTTCCTCTGCGCGACGAACCGCCCCGGACTCCCCAACTGGCGCGCCGACTTCGAGGACGTCCCGCACACTCCGGCGGCCGCCGACGGCCTGCGCATCGACCATGTCGCGCTCACCCAGCCCTGGCACCACTTCGACGAGGCCGTTCTCTTCCACCGCGGTGTCCTCGGCCTCGAACCGCGGGAGAGCGTCGACGTCCCCGACCCCTACGGACTGCTGCGCAGCCGCGCCGTCACCGGCCCGGGCGGCGGCGTCCGCTTCCCGCTGACCGTCGGCGCGGCCCCCGGCGACGACACCGCCCAGGCCCGGCACATCGCGCTGGCCGCCGACGACGTGGTCGCCGCCGCCCGCCGCTTCACCGCGGCCGGCGGCCGTCTGCTCCCGATCCCCGCGAACTACTACGACGACCTCGCGGCCCGCTTCGAGTTCGCCGACGGCGAGCTGGAGACGTACCGCGCGCTCGGCATCCTCTACGACCGTGACACGCACGGCGTCTTCCGCCACTGCTACACCCACACCGTCGGCCGCGTCTTCTTCGAACTCGTCCAGCGCGACGGCGGCTACCAGGGGTACGGCGCCGCGAACGCGCCGGTGCGGCTGGCTGCGCAGCGCGCGCAGCGGTGAGTTGTCTGCACACGGCACACGGCACACGGCGTACCGCAGACCGTCAACCGCGCACGGCATACCGCTCAATGCATACCGCCGACCGCATGTTGTCTACTGTCGGCTGACCGTCCTCGTCACGCCCGCGGCGACCGTCGTCGCCAGGATCCAGCCGGTGACGATCAGGACGTACGACAGTTTCTGGTACCAGCCGGTGGGGGCGAAGGCGCTCTCCTGCCCGAAGGAGATCACCGGCAGCAGCAGGTCCAGGGTGTAGAAGAAGGGGTCAAAACGGGGTGCCTCGCCCGCCTTGAGGGGGGCGGGGTGGTGCAGGGCGAACGCCACGGAGCCGACCGCGAGCAGCGACACCAGCCAGCCGCCCGCCCGCAGCGGCCGGAAGCCGTAGCCGACGGTCGCGTCCTGCATCCCGCCCCACAACCGCCCGTACCAGGGGAGCGTACGGCGGTGGCGGCGCTGCTTGGCGAGCTGGACCAGCCTGGCCGCCCGGTCGTCGCCGGCCCTCCGGTATGCAGCCGTCAGTTGTTCGTATGCGTGCGGGTCGAACCCCGTGTCGCGCTCCAGCATGGGCAGCCGGCGTTCGGCGGGTTCGTGCGGGGTGAGGAAGGTGTAGGTGAAGTCGAGCAGGCGGACCTCGTCGGGCACCATCTCCGGGTCCAGATGGAGCTGGTTGATCTCTGCGCGGCGCAGGTTGAGCCTGCCCTGGATCCGCTCGCCGTCGCGCAGCCACAGTTCGCCGATCACACAACTGCTCGCGCGCAGCGCGGTGTCGCCCCGATTGGCGAGGGTCGCCCGCAGCAGGTCGACCCGGCCCGGTATCCGCGCGCCCCGCAGATCGATACGGCCCTGAGCCCGCAGCCGACGTCCCAGCAGGTTGGCGCCCACGTCGAGGGAGTCCGCGTCCAGGACATGGGCGCCGGGGTTGCTGAGTTCGGCGTCCTCCAGGTCGAGCGAACCGGCGACGGTGGCGCCGTCCAGCCGGATCAGCCCCTGGGCGCGCAGGCCCCGGGCGCACAGGTCGTCGTCCACGGCGATCTGGTTGAGCTGGAGCACCGGCTGCGCACCGCTCTCCACGGCGATCTCGGCCTCGTCCAGGAACAGCGCGCCGCTGATCTGCGCGCCGTCGAGCCGGACCGGGCCGGAGAAGCGGCAGCGCGTCAGCCGCAGACTGCCGTCGATCCGCGACCGGGTCACGGACAGGCCGGGCATCTCGGAGTCGCGCAGACTGATGTAACGCAGCTGGGCGCCGGTGAGGTCCGGGACGCCGTCGAAGCGGCAGTGGGTGAGATGGACGACGCAGTCGACCGCCGCGTAGCGGAGTTCCAGCGCGCCGACCACATGGGCGCCGCGCACCTTGAGGGCCGCTATCTCGCCCGGTTCCCGGGGGCCGTTGAGGAGCAGCGCGCGCAACACCGTTGCCCGTACCGCCTGTTCGCCCCCCGCGCGGAAGTCGACTTCCGCACCCGTGGCGAAGGCCCGCCAGACTCGCTGTTCGGCCGGTGTCAGATCGTTGATCTCCATCAGCCGCGACTCTGGCGGGCCCCCTGGGCGGTGTCAACCGGCTCGACCCCAACCGACTCGAACCTCACCGGCTCGAACCTCACCGGCTCGACCGGTCGACCGGATGGGCCCGCACGTTCCATTCGGCGATCACGGGTCGCCCGTGCTCGGTCGACAGCCTGCTGACCGTGGCGGTCGCCAGCTGGAACAACCGGCCCTCGGCGGGCGGGAGTCCGAGCCGACGGGCCGTCAGAACCCGTAGGAAATGGCCGTGGGCGACCAGCAGCACGTCCCCGTCGGGGAGGGCCGTGTCCACCCGGGCGAGCACCCGGTCGGCGCGCCGGCCGATCTCCTCGGGCGACTCACCGGGGTGGCCGTCGGAGCCGGGCGGCACACCGTCGGTCCACAGGTCCCAGCCGGGGCGGGTGCGGTGTATGTCGACGGTGGTGACGCCCTCGTAGCCGCCGTAGTCCCATTCATGCAGGTCGGGGTCGGGTACGGCCCAGGTGACGCCAGCGAGTTCGGCGGTGCGGAGCGCGCGGTGCAGCGGGCTGGTCAGGGCGAGTGAGAAGGTCCGGCCGGACAGGAGCGGAGCGAGGGACTTGGCCTGTTCCTCGCCGTGGTCCGTGAGGGGCAGGTCGGTGAAGCTGGTGTGCTGTCCCGACAGGCTCCACTCCGTCTCGCCGTGGCGGACCAGCAGAAGATCCCCCACGTCCGGACTACTCCTTCGTCGACTCGACGGCGTGGCCGCCGAACTGGTTGCGCAGCGCCGCGATCATCTTCATCTGCGGGGAGTCGTCCTGGCGGGACGCGAACCGTGCGAAGAGCGAGGCGGTGATGGCGGGCAGCGGGACGGCGTGGTCGACGGCGGCCTCGACCGTCCAGCGGCCCTCGCCGGAGTCCTGCGCCCAGCCGCGCAGCTTGTCGAGGTGCTCGTCCTCGTCGAGGGCGTTGACGGCGAGGTCGAGCAGCCAGGACCGGATGACGGTGCCGTCCTGCCAGGAGCGGTACACCTCGCGGACGTTCTCCACGGAGTCGACCTTCTCCAGAAGCTCCCAACCTTCGGCGTACGCCTGCATCATGGCGTACTCGATGCCGTTGTGGACCATCTTCGAGAAGTGCCCGGCGCCCACCTTGCCGGCGTGGACATAGCCGTACGGG
The DNA here is from genome assembly GCF_042653945.1 of Streptomyces vulcanius. Lineage (NCBI taxonomy): Bacteria > Bacillati > Actinomycetota > Actinomycetes > Kitasatosporales > Streptomycetaceae > Streptomyces > Streptomyces vulcanius. The sequence goes on from NZ_JBHSFK010000025.1 coordinate 177,400, forward strand.
CCCTCCGGCTTGAGTGCCTCGAAGATCGGCTGGAGTCGTTCCACGTGCTCCTTGTCGCCGCCGACCATCAGGGCGTAGCCGTTCTGCAGGCCCCACACTCCGCCGGAGACACCGGCGTCGACGAAGCCGATGCCCTTGGCGCCGAGTTCGGCGGCGTGCTTCTCGTCGTCCGTCCAGCGGGAGTTGCCGCCGTCGACGACGACGTCGCCCGCCTCGAGCAGACCGCCGAGCTCGTCGACGACGGACTGGGTGGCGGCGCCGGCCGGGACCATCACCCAGACGATGCGGGGCGCCTGGAGCTGCTCGACGAGTTCGGTGAGGTCCTTGACGTCGGAGAGGTCGGGACTGCGGTCGTAGCCGACGACGGTGTGGCCGGCGAGGCGGATGCGCTCACGCATGTTGCCGCCCATCTTGCCGAGACCAATGAGACCGATCTGCATGTCAGTTCACTACTTCCTGAGTTCGCGGTAGGCGGCGACGAGAGCGGCGGTGGAGGGGTCGAGGCCGGGGACCTCCGCCCCTTCCGTGAGGGCGGGTTCGATGCGCTTGGCGAGGACCTTGCCGAGTTCCACGCCCCACTGGTCGAAGGAGTCGATGTTCCAGATCGCGCCCTGGACGAACACCTTGTGCTCGTAGAGCGCCACCAGCTGACCGAGCACCGACGGGGTCAACTCGGGGGCCAGGACGGTGGTCGTGGGGTGGTTGCCCCGGAAGGTGCGATGCGTGACCTGTTCCTCGGGCACGCCTTCGGCGCGGACCTCGTCGGGTGTCTTGCCGAAGGCGAGTGCCTGGGTCTGGGCGAAGAAGTTGGCCATCAACAGGTCGTGCTGCGCGGCGAGTTCACCGCTCAGCTCGGCGACCGGGC